>JBBJOD010000311.1:0-6278 GCA_037721715.1 Chitinophagaceae bacterium
AAAATCAGTGATTAGAATGACAAGTTGGCAGCATGTTCTTCAAACTTTAATATAACCATTAGATGATCGATTATCTGAATAAAATAATTTATCATTTATCTCCTGCAATTATCTTTGATGCCAAACACCCCAGTTTGAAATCATTCTTCTTCTTGTTGTTAACCTTCCTTTCACCTGCAGCCTTTCCACAAACCCAGGCTACCGGCAAAAATGCCATGGGCCTGATAATAGGTAATATTATCGATGCCACTAATAATAAGGCCGTACCCGGTATCACTGTTGTTGCCGTTAAGCAGGCTGATTCCTCGATCCGCCGAACAACCTTGACGGACAAGAATGGGGGTTTCGAGATAGAAAATATGTTATTTGGATATTACCGGCTCCAAATCACCGGGATGGGATTCGCGTCGTTGACAATAGACAGTCTTCATCTGCGCGCCGAAAGATTTGATTTTAACCTGGGAGATATCAAACTCTCATCCAAAGCCAGTGAACTCAGTGAAATAGTGGTGTATGCGGAAAAGCCTTTAATTGAAAGTATAGAGGGCAAAATCACTTTCAATGTGGGTGAATCGGCGTTAAGCGCAGGAAGTAGTACAACCGAGTTACTAAAAAACATGCCGCTTATCTCTAATGATGCAGAAGGAAAAATATTGTTGAAGGGAAAAGAACCAAAAATTTTAATCGACGACAAACCCACAGATCTTAATTCGCAGCAGCTGGCAGACCTGCTTGAATCGCTTCCTGGCAGCTCTATTGAAAAAATTGAGTTGATGACCAATCCGCCACCTCAATATGCAAACGAAACAGGAGGTGTTATCAATATCATAACCCGCAAGGGGAAAATCGGGCTGACAGGGCGGGTTACTGTATCTTATGGTACAAGGGGTGAGGGTAATTTATCAGCTAACGCATCATATCGTAATAAGAAAATTTCATTCAACGCATTTGCAGGCGCCGGAGCAAACCGCCTTAACGGTGCAGGATACTCCTATCGCACCAATATTTATAGAGATTCAAGCAGTGCCCTCAACACCGGTAATTCGTTTACCAATAATAACATAAGACCCAACCTAAGGCTTTCTGCAGATTACGAGATCAATAAAAACGAATCGGTAAACATTACCACCCAGTTTGCGTCGAATTATTTCAGGAACAATAACGAAACGCGCTATGTAAATCTCAATGACAGCAAGGTGGCATACCGCATTAGTACAAGAGCGAACAGGGCAACAGGCGATAACCTGAATCCCGCCATCACGTTGAACTACAACCGCAGGGGAAAAAATTTACGCGAACACTTCAAGATGATCGGTAATTTTAGTTACGGCAACTCCGTTAATACTCGTAATTATTTTCAACAGTTCCTGGACGGCAACGAGGCTCCAACAGGTGTTGATTCTACCCAACGGCAGCATGGCGACAACACCGATCATTCCTACAGCCTCCGGTTAAATTATGATAAACCGTTTAAATGGATGAATTCTTTAATGTCATTTGGAAGCTTTGTAACTAGAAACAGTTTTCACAATGTTCAGCTAACCGAATTTTTCCGTAAAACAGACAGCATATTTGCAAAAAATCCATTGCTAAGCAATGATTTTCATTTTTTTCAAACCGTTGCCAACGCGCGGGCAGGTATTACCATAGACCTGAAAAAGCAATGGAAGTTCACAAGCAGCATTACCGCTGAATTTACTGAGATCCGCTTCAACTTCAACAACATAAACACCGGCAGTTCAAACAATTACCTGAACGTGTTGCCTAATTTTGTATTGCGCAAAGACTGGAAAAAAGACTGGAACGCTTCTCTTACCTACCGCAAGAGCATTAGAAGGCCTGGAATAGATGAATTAAATCCTGCTATCAATTATACAGATCCATATAACCTGCGATTCGGCAATCCTTCGCTTTTGCCTCAGCTGGCAGACAATTACGATGTGAACTTTGGCACTTACCATGGAAAATACTACGGTAACATTTCCGTTGGCTATAACAAAGTTTCTAATATCATCCAACGGATACGCACACTGATTCCTGATGGTAAAACACAAATAACCTATAACAATATTTCTGACCGGAATGAATATGAAGCCAGTTTATGGGGTGGGTACAGCTTTTCAAGGCAATTGCGTTTAAACGCCAGCGCAGGTTATACATACAATAAGTACAGTGTGTATGACAGGGAGGTGAATCGATACAGGAACGGCGGTAGCTTTTATACCAGCCTCAATTACAATTTTATTTTAACTGATCGTGTTTCGTTTGACGGAAACCTGCGCTACAACTCCTTTGCCGATCCGCAGGGCAGGTCACGAAGTAATCTTTCTCAAAACATCGGGGTACAATCAAAATATTTCAAAAAAAGACTGGTATTGAGCCTGAATCTTATCGACTTATTTGCGCAGCAACAATATAATACCTTCACTTACGGGGCAAACTTTACGGTTCAAAGCGTTAACAATTCCAATACGCGCAACATCCGTATTGCGGTCATTTACAATTTAAAGAAAAATAAGTCGAGTATTTCAAATAAACAAAGAAAGCAATTGCTTAAGAACATTAAGATGAAAGAAGTAACCTGAATCACTCGATTTATTGTGATCCAGCATTTAATCGGGCAGCTATTTTTGTCGCCAGCCAGCTATCTTTAACAGGTACCATCCATTTTATTTTAAGTTCCGCCAGGTTTTGTACAACATTATTAAAGTAAATGGTTTCACTACTGATAAATTCGTTCTCCATGGCATATGATAACTGTGAAATAGGTAGCAGTTGAACCTTGTCTTTTACCAGGAAAGCAAGTAATTGCCTGTTAAACATTTCTACCTGGAAATTTTTTTCAATTTCTTTGATTAGCCTCACCGAACTATCAGTGCTGCAGCCGCTTACCCCTGTAGCGGTCTCGTCGGCTATTAGAAGTATAAACTGTCCGAACAGCAGGTTGGCATGTCCTTTTACCGTATCTCCGTGACTCGTCCAGGTGTTGGTAAAACTTTCGAGAAGTTCTTCTATCTGTAACGCTTCAGCCATAGGAAAAAGCCGGTTACTCTGGTAGATCCAGACCCTTGAATCCTGGTTAAAGTTTGCGGGCAGCAGGTGCTTGTATTCAAATTTTTGCATGCCTGCAATTTAAGTATGTTTTTATTTGTTCATAGCTAATCTTTATTGTACATACATCAAACCGGGGACGTTAGCGGTCTGTAGCGGTAGTTTGCGTACGTAGTATCGTTCAGCCATTTTAAACGAAATAGAACATTCAGCCGGTTATTGTGTTTTACCTTTAGAAAGAAAACACACTGAATGGCCTTTAAGAATCAACAGGAATTTATAGATAAGCTTGAAAAAGCAGGTGAACTGGTTCGCATTGCTACTTATGTTGACCCTAAATTAGAGATTGCCGAGGTTACGGACAGGATCAGTAAGAGCGGGCAGGGTGGTAAAGCATTGTTGTTTGAAAATACCGGTTATCATTTCCCGGTATTGATGAACGCCTATGGCAGTGAGAAAAGGATGTGCATGGCCTTAGGTGTACATCACCTGGATGACGTAGCCCACGAAATTGAAGGCTTATTTAAGATGCTTTCTTCACCGAAAGAGGGAATACTAGATAAGTTGAAGATGCTGCCCATGCTAGGTCAATTTGCCAGCTGGATGCCCAAAGTGAGAAGTGGCCCCGGCGAATGCCAGGAAGTAAGAATGGAAGATCCTGATATTACCAGGCTGCCTGTCATCACCTGCTGGCCCAAAGATGGCGGTCCTTTTGTAACCCTTCCCGTTATACATACTAAAGACCCTAATACCCATGCAAGAAATGTAGGCATGTACCGCATGCAGGTATTCGGGCCTACACTTACAGGTATGCACTGGCATAAGCACAAAGTATCGGCCAAACATTTTAATGAATACAAAAAACTGGGAAAGCGCATGCCCATTGCTGTTGCATTGGGAGGAGACCCCGTTTATGCTTATAGCGCTACAGCGCCGCTTCCAGAAAATGTAGACGAATATATGCTGGCAGGCTTTCTTCGTAAGAAGAAAGTTGAATTGGTAAAATGCCTGACACAGCCTGGTATAGAAGTGCCGGCAGATGCCGATTTCATTATTGAAGGATATTTGGATCCGGACGACGACCTGCTTTGGGAAGGGCCTTTCGGTGACCATACGGGCTATTACTCTTTGCCTGACTGGTATCCTCGGTTTCATATCACCTGTATCACACACAAGAAGAACGCCGTTTACCCGGCTACCATTGTCGGGATACCGCCACAGGAAGATGCCTGGCTTGGAAAGGCAACGGAACGTATATTCCTGGCTCCTTTGAAAATGACCATGGTGCCGGAGATCATAGATATGGATATGCCGATAGAAGGTGTTTTTCATAACCTGGTTATCACCCAGATCAAAAAAGAATACGCGGGGCAGGGTCAGAAAGTTATGAACGCAATGTGGGGCGCCGGGCAGATGATGTTTAATAAAATACTGGTGCTGGCAGATGAACATGTGAAAATACAGGACTATGAGGCGCTCGCCCAATATGTTTCTAAAAACCTGAACCCGGCTACTGACCTTATTTTTAGCAATGGCCCCATGGATGTACTCGACCATAGCTGCAGCAAAATGGGTTTCGGTGGAAAAATGTGTATCGACGGAACAGCCAAATTTGAGGAAGAGGCAGACGATGTTTATAAACTGGATGTGGATAACTGGCCATTGACAGCCTCTGGTATACAAGAAAAATTCCCGGAAATAAACGAAGTCAATCTTTCTCTTTTAGGAAGGGCTGTTAGTTGTATTGTTATTTCATTGAAGAAAGACAGATTAGGGCATATCAGGCAATTACACCAGGAGTTGTGCCAGATGCCTGAAATGGAAGGTATCAAAATGATCCTTTATGTAGAACATACGGTGGATGTTCAAGACCTGCCGGTAGCGTTATGGCGTTTTTGTAATAACCTCGATCCAAAAAGAGATAATATTCTGGTGCAGCGGCCTTCGATACTACAACCTGGTAAAATGTTCGCCTGCCTTGGATTGGATGGCACGCGCAAGACAAAGGAACTGGATAATTTTCAACGCGACTGGCCGAATATCATAGTGGCGAATGATGAAACCATAGAAGCAGTTGATAAAAAATGGGATCAACTTGGCCTAGGCCGATTTATTCCTTCGCCTTCTCTTAAATTTAAAGGTCAGATGTATGGGCAGGAAGCAGTAGTAGCGGCCGGATAACCCGGTTTATCAGTCAAACACCAAATTTAAGTATTTAATGAAAAAAGTTATTCTCGTCGGGTACGGCATCTGCCTGATGTTATATGGGTTTTCGCAGAAAACAGCTGTAGCAAAACCAACGGCAGATAAAAGTGATAAGAAAATAAAGGCTGCACCGTCATCTACATCAGAAAATACTTTACTGTGGGAAGTTTCCGGCAACGGCCTTCAAAACGCTTCTTACCTGTTTGGAACAATGCACATTTTATGTGTGGAAGACTCCAGGCTGAGTGATAACCTTAAGATTGTGATTAAGGAAACCGGACAGATTTATTTTGAAATTGATATGGACAACATGATGGAGATGCTGGGTGCTATGAAATATTTGCAAATGAACGACGGAAAGAAATTAAAGGACCTACTAACGGCTGAAGATTATAAGAAAATAACTGATTATTTCGCAAAGAATCCAGCACCGATTCCTTTGCAAATGATGGAAGGTTTTAAGCCGTATTTTATCAGTTCACTTATTTCTGAGCAGAAGATGGATTGTGATAAGGGGGGAATGGAACAGGTTATCATGGATGAATCCAAGCAGTATAAAAAGGAAATCAAAGGATTAGAAACGGTAGAGTTTCAGGCAAGTGTGTTTGACAGCATTCCTTATGACCAGCAGGCAAGGGAGCTTGTTAAAACAATTGACAGCGCAGCTACTAATAGCCAGGTTACCGATGAATTGATAGCCGTTTATAAAAAGCAGGATCTTAAAAAGATCGAAGAACTAACCATGAAAGAGGAGGGAGGCGTAGCAGAATTTATCGATCTCTTGCTCTATAACCGCAATGCCGATTGGGCAGATAAAATGAAAACGATCATGAAGGCCGATAGGACGCTATTTGCTGTAGGCGCCGCTCATCTGCCCGGTGAAAAGGGTCTAATTTCGCTGCTTCGCAAAAAAGGATATATCCTGAAACCAGTGGCCAATTAGGAGGGGAATGGTGAATGGAGTTATGGGTTATGAGTATTCGACTGGCGGGCCAGTATCACGATATAAATAACTTTTACCT
>JBBJOD010000312.1:0-6274 GCA_037721715.1 Chitinophagaceae bacterium
TCACGCAATGGCTGATAAACCGAATTGAAATAAGCCATGTCTGGTTTTCCTGTGCGTTTCAGTTGAATTGGTATTTCGTTGGCCATAAAGGGTTTTCCCGTAATATATACATCGTTGAGTATTCTTTCTAACCCGTCTTTCAATTCAGGCGACGCTTCGAAAAGAGGTTTGTTGATTACCTCCTCGTAATATTTTCCCCAAATATCCAGTGTCATTTTATTAACGGTCTCTACAACAAAAGAAGGCCCTTTCAATGTGGTATTTAGTACTGGAGCCTGCAAACTGAGGTTGTGTAATTTATCTTCGCTTTCTTTAATTTGTATGCGGGCTTCAACCTGTGTACTTACCTCAATAACATGCAACAATAATCTTTCTGTGTTTCCTTTTTCATCTTTTAGGGGTTGAACAACTATGTTTAAATAGTGCTTACCTAAAATTCCATCTTCTTTTCTCTTTAAATCTACAGGAAGTTCATTGCCTATGAATGGCTCGCCTGTTGCAAAAGCATTATCAAGAATTTGCCAATAACACTGTTGTTCTATTTCAGGAATAAGTTCCCGTATCGGTTTTCCAATGATAATTTTTCTATCTACTACTTTTTCGAGAGCAGCGTTTGCAAATTCACAAATGTGAGCGTCTCCTTTAAAAATAGCAATGCCTGCAGGAGCGTTCATAAAAGAATTGTAATGTAAGGTGCGTTCCTTTGAACTGGCTCCAGTTTCTTCCATTTTATATTTTGTAGGAGTATTCATTATATTATCAGGCTATTTTGCACATTTAAAATTAGTTTTTGTTTGGGTAACCGTGCAATATGTTTTTTGTGCCTGTAGGTTTCTTGCAAAAAGTTTGAAGTCGCTTTGTAGCCAAAGCATAACGTACAATCAGTAGAAAAGTATCCGAAATGCCCCCGAAAGAAACCCCGCTTCAGATGCATGACACGCGGCCTTGCGCTATACTTTTGAGTTGGAGGGGCTTTGCCGTAGAGACTGCTATTAGGAAGCAGGTATCGACCAATCTCATTCTATTCGTTTAAATTTTTAGTTTAATTTTACGGTTACTAACCAGATAATTTAATTTGCAGGTTGTAAATGCCCCAAATGATATCAATTATCTGCACCCGGCAGGTCATAATATATGCCACACTATTTATCCCACCGGCTACTCACTCATGTACAGGTATTGCATCGTGATCCCCAGACTGTTATGTCCAGGCAATTCATTTACTGTATGCACAACTGTTCCAATAATTGTACATAGTAGGCTCTTAATTCCAGCAATACTTGCTGTGATAAAATAGTGTAGCGGTCTTCGGGTCCCTTTATATGGTATTGATTACTTTGAGTATCTCTTCGGCGGTCATTACAGCCGCTATAAGAATATGGCTCATCCCCTCCTGGGATCCTTGTAGGGGTAGGGGTGAGTAAAATCTGAATTTCAACAAATCAGGTAGTTTAGTCTGACAGTAATGAAAATGAAACTATAATTTATGCAGACAATAGCCCAAGGTTCTTAAAAGTTAGCAGAAGACCCTGTAAAAGTCAGCTACTTTGTACCCTACAGTTCGCACCGGCTTCGGTCACCAAGGAGTAGAACAAAACGCCCCGAAAAGTCTTTTCCTATCGGGGCTTCGTTTTAGTGGCTTTTCGTCTACTCCACTTATATTGACGGTTTGTGTTTGTCTACTGAAAAACAGGAATAATATCCAATTATCCCTCATTTTATAAATATAGGGCAGTAAAGTCTGGTGTTTATTGTCTTTGGTAAGCAGCAAAATTATTTTAAGATCAACCTTGTTTAAATTTTGTTGGCTCCTGAAGTTTTTGTCTAATGTAATGATAATATCTAAGCCTTTGAAGGCTGCCAACCTAACACTTCACCATTTACTTTCCAAGCCAATCCATGTCTCTTACTCTCTTTACTTCGTACCCTTCACCAAAATCATGTTTGACTCTGGTGGCGATATTTTCGTCAAGAAAAATTTTCTTTAAGAATTTTTTCGGTGGTCAGTGTCTTTCTTGCCAATTCTAAAACCTGGATGGCAAAGCCTTTTTTCACGAAAGGAAAGTTTTCCCGGAATTCATCTAAGGTGTCACCTGTTTCAATATAGCTAAATAAAGCTTGCATTGGAACTCACGTTCCTGTAAAAACAGGCGTACCACCCATAGTTTCTGGAACGCAGTTTGCTGATACGGCAGCGGCCTGGAGATGTGCCGGCATTCCGCATTAAGTCAGCTCGAACTTTTGTTGAGTAAAGTAATAAAGTCCAGGAAATGAACTAGAGCCTATACTTGTTCGTCAGCCTAAACTAAAGCCGATGAGCGATTTGACCCGCCCTGAAAAAAGTTTACACTTGTATTTGAAAATCCTAGATGACTTGTACAAACTAAGCGATGAGTAACTTCATTTAAAATATGTCGCTCATGCTTCGTTGTCGCACCATAATGTTATGAAGCCAAATCTATGCTGTCCAAAGTTGACGGGGACGTTCCGGTATTTCAATGGCAGCGCATTTCGTATTCCGTCTATCGTACTCCCGAGAGCTATCAGGACCGATTAAAACCTGCGTTCCAAAGGGAACTTTTGTTGTTGATAACATTTCTTACTTAAAGATATTTCACCTAAAAATCCTGCGGAGATGAATAACTTCATCTGTACTAATAATATTTATTTTTTTAAACGCTTGTATTCCTCTACATTTTTCGTTCCGTCTGAATTACTAATTGTTTGCTTAAACCAGTCTGTGCCTTTCATCTCAATGTCAATATTAAATGTTTGTCCGTTTATTTGTGCAAAGGTGGAGTTATCTATAATTTCTTTTACTTTATTCTTCCCACTCATTTTAAAAGTACCAAACCCGATGCCTGTATATTTTTTTGAAGCGGAATCAGTGTAGCTGTTACCCCAAATAAAATGATCGGTATAATAAGTTTTAAACTGTGTTACCTCATATTTAGTAGTATCATTTCCTTTTATAGCATAATTTTTCGTTTGTTTCCATACTCCGTCTAAAGGCGATTTTGCATTTGTGCTTACTGATTCATATTCTTCTGTAAGCGTATAGCCGGGCGCTATGTTAGGGATGACTTGCTTATATCCTTTAGCTGTTTTTTCAATGTTAAGATTAAAAGAACGTAAGGTATCATCACTTGAATTAGCAGATGCAGAATATATCACATGTTCTGTTACTTTGCCCGCACTCTCTGTATAATATCCAACACCAAATGAAGAAATAGAATCTGCAGGATTTACATTAGCATATATCATGTAACTGTCTGTGTAAATCTTCATTTGTTTTACGGGGTAGGTTTGGGTTTGATTGCTGCTATCAGTTACTGATTGCGAAAGCATTTTGTATGCCCCTTGCATATTTGCCATTTGTTGTGCAGATATAGAATTGAGGGTGCAAAGTGTCAGAATAAATAATGCGGATAAAATCTTTTTCATGATTGATTGTTTCGATAAAAGATACAATAAATTTTGATGTTTTTTTATAAAAGAGTATTTTGAGCGAGATAAAATTGGATAGAATTTTGCTAGGATTCAACATTCCAAATTGACTGAAGATCTAAAGTAGGAAGCCATTCGGCAAACGAAGAGCTTGGACGGCCAGGCGATATAATGACATCCAGCCCATTAGCGAAGTTGATTGAAAACAAATCCAATGAAAATCGACAAATTCTATAAAGTCATCATGTCAATTACAAATCGATATTTGACATCTTTGCGCACCATCCGTTCATATGCCTTGTTAATGTCCTTCATTTCGATCATCTCGACATCACAGGTGATGTTATGTTCGGCGCAATAGTCCAGCATTTCCTGTGTTTCTTCAATTCCTCCTATCAGGGAGCCGTTTACCGAACGCCCTGCAAAAACCATGGATACCAGACTGATTTGCGACGGTTCGGGATCAATCCCCAAATACACAAGTGCACCATGCGTTTTAAGCATAGAAAGAAAAATGTTTACGTCGTGTTTTGAAGATATAGTATCCAGAATAAAATCAAAATAAGAGGCAAGTTTTTGAACCTCTGTTTCGTCAGTTGTTACTGCAAATTGGTCGGCTCCTAACGCGAACGCATCCTGCTTTTTGAATGGTGAAGTACTGAGCAGGGTCACTTCTGCTCCGAACGACTTTGCGAATTTTACAGCCATATGACCTAAACCACCTAGTCCTACAATGGCAACTTTATGATTCTTGCCGATGTTCCACCTACGAAGAGGTGAATAAGTAGTGATACCTGCGCATAAAAGGGGTGCTACTTTATTAAGAGGTAATTTATCAGATACATGCAATACAAAATCTTCATTAACTACAATCTGGTTGGCATAACCTCCATATGTATTATTGCCGGTTTCCTTCTCTGTGCCATTATAAGTATATACAGCCCCGTTAAGACAATACTGTTCTTCTCCTTCTTTGCAATTCTCGCAAGTTCTACATGATTCAACGAGGCAACCCACTCCCACTATCTCCCCTACCTTGAATTTCATTACATGGTCACCTATTTGTGTAACCGTACCCACGATCTCATGACCTGGTACTATTGGAAAAACAGTAAAACCAAGATCATTCTTTAAAAAATGAATATCAGTATGACATACGCCGCAATACCGAATCTCAATTAATACATCACGTGACCCGACTGCTCTTCGCTCAAAATTCCAGGGGGCTAATTCAGAATTAGCACTCTGGGCAGCGTAGGCTCTGGAAGGTAAAGTTTTTAAAGTTGCCTCATGAACGGTCATTGCGGGAGTTTCTGACATAAATTCAATTTACTATTTATTTAATTTTATTTTGACCACCAGAATTCACAGGGCCTGAAGATGGCAAAAACAAATTAAAAATTAATATTGGCAAGTTCTAATTTTTTCTATTTTCTTTTTAACCAATTTTCTTTGGGACATTTCATGGGAAACATACAATACAACAAATGCGAATAATTAGAGATTAACTGTCACAAAAAATATATGCGTTTTAATGGAATATCTTTAGAGTCCGCTAACGTCTACCCATTGGTGATCGCAGGGCAATAGATGTGTTCCGCACGGAACCGCTGCCTATTATTGTTCTAATGCCTAAGATAATAATTAACAGCAGTCACAGCGGCACATCCTCATCGCTTACAAGTGATGAGGCCGTCTACTCGATTGGGAGCAATTTTATTAGTATTATCATTGTTGTCCGGAATAAATCAATAAATTCTTGCCAATCCTTATTGGAGGCGCGTCTTGGCTCATACCCTCCTGAGAGGAGTAAGGGTGGGTAAAATTTTGAATATCAAAATTCCAGGTAATTTAGTCGGACAGTAATATAGCATTATGATGATGATTTAATTTCAAATGGTTACGTAGGTCTGCTGAAAATTAACAGGAAGCGCTCTATCACTGTTGTCTGGCATTTATACCAAATGTACTTTCTACCGCATTATACCAATCTTCATCGTTCATTGCATTCCAATCCACCCATTGTTCATCTGTCATGCTTTTTCGCCATCCGAGGAATGGTATTGCATCAGGACCTACAGGATGGCGTAATTGCCAGGTGTCGCTGTCGGCAATTTCAAAAATTTTGTCCGCCACCATTGAAGGCGCTGTCGGCGTTTTTAAAGAAGCAGCAAACAAACCAGCAAAACGCTTTGCTTGCGGATATAGAGAAGTATTACTGGAACTGATATCTTGGGCCATTTGTGTATTGATTATACCAGGCTCTACAATGGCTACCCTTATATTAAAGGGCTTTACTTCACCAGCCAACGCTTCACTTACCGCCTCCAATGCAAATTTGCTGGCGGTGTATGCAGCCAAGGGCGGGTTGGCGATTTGTCCGGAAATGGAAGCAACATTAATAATACAACCATTCAGGTTTTTACGCATTTCTGGCAAAAGAGCTTTTACGCAGCGAAGTACACCGAAATAATTTGTCTCCATCACGGACTTGAAATCTAACATTGTAAGTTCCTCTACTGAACCATGTCGTTCAATACCGGCATTATTTACCAGAACGTCTATCGGACCATTTTCTTTAAGTATTGCGGCAATACCTTGTTCAACCGATTCATCTAAGTCCACATCCATTATCGTTATAGAAATCGGTAAATTTTGATCTTTACATTTTTGTTGAAGCTCCTGTGCTGTTTTCGGGTTACGCAAGGTTGCGTAAACTTTATATCCTGCTTTTGCAAAAGCTAAAGCTGTTTCCAAGCCAATTCCTTTGCTTGTACCGGTGATAATGACTGATTTCATTTTTTTAAATTTAGTATTTAGTTTAAAA
>JBBJOD010000313.1:0-6244 GCA_037721715.1 Chitinophagaceae bacterium
TTGCGCCGGCATGCCCATTCAATAACATCGGTACCAGTACAATGGTATTGCCAAAAAAAATGGTAAGAACAGCCTGCCACCAGTTCATGCCACCCTCTATCAATGAACTGGCAAGCATATATGTTGGAATGCACAGGCTCATGCTGATCCACAACGCTGCATAATTCCAGGTGTTCCACGTGCGTTCGCTTTGTGGTATGGGAGCCAGGTCTTCACTGTATAAAGAAGTTTGTTCTATTGCTTCAGTTTCGTTCATCAGGTTTCTTACATTTAACTACTGTAAAGTGGTATCAGTAAACGTGTTCGTCTGCTATCGCAAGGGCCTCGGAAATAATATTAAGTCCTTCGTCTACCTGTTCGCGTGATATACACAAAGGCGGTGCAACGAACACATAGTTCCAACGGACAAATGTGTACATTCCAAGATCTCTTAACGATGTAGCCACCTTGTTCATCACTACCATTTCTTCAGGGCGTGCATTAAAGGGCGCCATGGCTTCACGGCTTTCGCGGTTTTTTACCAGTTCCAAACAGCCGAGCAAACCGGTGTTCCTGAAATCGCCTATACATGGGTGTTGCAATTTCAAATCTTCCATTCTTGCATCAATGTACCTCCCCATGACGGCCGCATTCTCTACCAGTTGATCGTCCTGGTAAATAGTCAGGACCTCCAATGCTGCTGCACATGAAACAGGGTGCGCCGAATAAGTTAACCCGAGCATCAGCGGCCGGTCATTATAATGCGCAGCAATGGCATCTGAAACAATCAAAGCACCTAGAGGAACATATCCCGAGGTGATGCCTTTGGCAGTGGCGATCATATCCGGGACTATGCCGTGATAATCAACACCGAACCATTTACCTGTTCGTCCGAAACCACTCATCACTTCGTCGGCAATCAGCAATATGTTGTACTTATCACAAAGGGCGCGAACCTTTAGTAGATAATCTGCCGGGTATTTTATACAGCCGGAAGTGCCGCTTTCTCCTTCCATGATGATGGCTGCCACGTTTTCCGGGCCTTCAAATTCAATCACCCGTTCAATATGGCTCACACATTCACGTTTACACCAATCGGGTTCTTTACCCCAGGGGCATCGATAACAATAAGGATCTTCCACGTGAATGATATTCGGCACCTGTTGAGAATCGGATTGCAATTTCCGGGGGTCGCCACCCGCGGTCATGGCGCCGTACGAAGCGCCATGAAAAGCGCGGTAGCGGGCAATGATCTTATGGCGCCCCGTGTATAACCTAGCCAGTTTGATGGCATTGTCGATGGCCGAGGCCCCGCAGACGGTAAACAGCGTTTTATTCAGGCCGTGAGGTGTGATAGACGCCAATTTCTTTCCCAGTTCACCCCTGACCTTTGTTACACAGCCAGGAGTTACATAGCTTACCTGCTGCATCTGCCTGACCACAGCGTCGGTTACACGCTGGTTGCCATGGCCGATATTGACATTCATGAGTCCCGACGAAAAATCAAGGTAACGTTTGTCATTGTAATCGTACAGATACACGCCCTTGCCGTATTTGATGGCCAGGGGTGTAATTCCTTTCTGCTTGCTCCAGGAGAAAAGTGTATGGTCCAGGTTGTCCTCTATAATTTCTTCCCATTCTGTTTTCGTATGAAACAGGTTGTTCAACATGGTGTGTTTTTTAGTGATGAATTATGGTCAATGGTCAATGGTGAATGGCGAATGAGTGATGGGTGATGGTTCACAAAGGCAGTTATAATTGAATACTTTGAATTTTAATCGGTTACGATGCCTTACCAACTCATAACCCAACATTCACCATTCACCATTCCCCATTCACCAAATCAGCTCATCCAGTTGATCCCTGACTCCGCGTTCCATTTTACGGTTGATTTCTTTAAGCGGGTCCAGAATTCGATGGAACTTTTACCGGTTATATCTCCAACGCCAAATTTACTTTCGTTCCAGCCACCGAAAGAAAACGGCTCCCTTGGTACAGGCACGCCTACATTTACGCCGACCATCCCTGCACTTGCCCTTTCTATGACATACCGCGCCATACACCCATTCTGGGTAAATAAGGATGCAGCATTTCCATAAGGTGAAGCGTTTTCTATGGCAAGCGCTTCATCCACCGTATTGGTTCTCATGATGCTGATAACCGGACCAAAAATTTCTTCTTTTGCAACGGCCATTTCAGGGGTAACATGATCAATTACGGTTGGGCCGACATACAAGCCATTCTCTTTTCCTTCCACAGATGTGTTTCTTCCATCCACCAGTATTTTTGCACCCTGTCGTTCGGCTTCTGTGATGTACTGCTCAATTTTTTCTTTAGAAGACCTGTTGATCACTGCACCTAGATTTTTGCCTGGGATCATCAACAAAGCTTCTTCGCATATTTTGTCGATGATATGATCAACATCCCCAACCGCCACCATGGCTGAAGCTGCCATGCAACGCTGCCCGGCGCACCCACTCATAGAAGCCACCACGTTCTGGGCAGTCATGCCTGGAATAGCATCTGGTAGTACCATTAAATGGTTCTTTGCACCGCCCAGTGCAAGGCAGCGTTTATAGGTGCCCGTTGCACGACTGTAAACCATTTTGGCGACCCTGGTTGAGCCTACAAAAGAAACCGCTTCAATATCCGGATGGTCGCAGATGGCTTCAACTGCCTCCCTGTCGCCATGCACTACATTGAAGACCCCATCCGGTAAACCGGCTTCCTGTAAAAGTTCAGCAAGCCGGCCAACACTTAACGGAACTTTTTCTGACGGTTTTATCACCATACAATTGCCCAGGGCCAGCGCATTAGGGATCGTCCAGTTAGGTACCATACTGGGAAAGTTAAATGGAACAATGGATGCAACAACGCCTAATGGTACGTGCTCGGTCCGGCATTCCACACCCCGGCTTACCTCGAGTAATTCACCGGTGACAAGCTGAGGCAGGGAACACGCAAACTCTGTAAGTTCCATGCACTTTTCTATTTCGGCGGTTGCTTCACTAAGCGTCTTCCCGTTCTCTTCCATCACGAGATTCGCGAGTTCATGCAGATGTTTCTCCAACAGGAACCTATAGCGAAAGAAAACCTGGACACGCTCTTTGATCGGTGTCTTTGACCAGCGGGCAAAAGCTGCTTTTGCCGAAACAACGGCTTTATCGAGTTCGCCCTTACCGCACATCGGGACAGATGAAAGTAAACTGCCGTCTATCGGTGAAATAACATCCAGGTGCCTGGAAACCACTGCTTCTACAAACTGACCATTAATGAAATTCATTACCCGGGTGTACTTCATAACTTGTTTCTTTAACTTCAGAAATAGAAACTTTAATGATGAGTAAATTGCACCGATAAGTTAATAAAAAATAACGTGTTGGAAGAGCAGGATAAAAATGCAGCAGAAATACCGCTCGCGTGCGCACTATTTAAAAAATGCATATTTTCAAACAATAATAAAAACATGGAAGGCCAATCAATCAATACCAAGAAATCAGCTGCCGCAAAGGCAATTACTTTTATCAAAGATGGAATGACTATCGGGCTGGGTACCGGCTCCACAGCCTATTGGGCCATTCAGTCCATTGGTGACCTGGTTAAGAATGGCCTGCAATTAAAAGCAGTTGCGACCTCTTTGCATTCAGAAAAAATGGCGAGGGAACTCGGAGTACAGATCATTTCCTTTGGTGACGTCGATAAGCTGGATGTTACCATCGACGGTGCAGACGAGGTAGATGAGAAACTCAACCTGATAAAAGGTGGCGGTGGCGCACTCCTTCGTGAGAAGATCGTAGCTGCTGCTACAGAGTTGTATATTATTGTGGCAGATGAAACCAAGTTGGTAAACACCTTGGGGACATTTCCGTTACCTGTGGAAGTGGTGCTGTTTGGTTGGGAAATGTCTGTACGGCAGTTAAAAAAACTCGGTTGCACTGCGAAAATACGAATGGCAGATGATGCCGCATTTATTTCAGATAACGACAACTATATTGTTGACTGTTCTTTTGGTTCCATTACCGAACCAGACAGGCTTCAGCAGGAAATCAACGCTATACCTGGGGTAGTAGACAACGGCCTTTTTCTACACATGGCAGATCTTGTGATCCTGGGAAACGCGGATGGAAGCACGACGATGTTGGGGGGTGAGTGAGTGATGAATTATGAGTGATGAGTGATGAATTATGGAAGATGAGTCATGAAATGAAGCCTGCTCTCAACTCATCATTCATAACTCATCACTACTAAACCCTATGGTTATTCACCTTTTCGGCTGAAGTTGGATTCACCTGGTAGGTCAGCACCTGTCCATCGGTTAACACTTCTACCATCCGGTAGCCCCGGTAGGCCGTTCCCCAGCTGCCGGCAATATGAGAATCAAAGAAATAATGCTTTCCATCCCTCTCTTTTGCGCTGTCCTGGTCATGGTCGTGACCATGAAAAACTGCTTTTAGGTTTACCTGCTTGCTGAAAAGCGCTACCAGTTCCGGACATACGATGGCGTTTTTCGTCCAGTCAACGGGCGTAATATGCATGAAAACAAATAGCTGTTTTTTTGAGGAGTAACGGATGAGTTGTTTCCGTGTCCATTCAATATCTGGACAAATATATTTGCCTGCTTTGTCGGCAGTATCGAGGATGAGGAAAGCACTGTTCTTTTTTTCGAAGGCGTAATGTAGCGGTATCTTCCAGGTTTCTTCCCAGGTTGCGCCGTCGACCATATCATGATTTCCATGAGAAACATAGTAGGGCATATCAAGCTGGTCCAGTTTGATTTTGACCGTTGGAAGAAAAGCAGGGTCATTATGGATCAGGTCACCATTTATCATAGAGAAATCTACCCCGCGTTGCTTTTTTTCTCTGTTAAGCCAGCCGATCATTTCGTCGTAATGGAGTTCAAACTTTGTATTAGGCTCTCCGTAGTGACCGTCTGAAGCAAGTGCGAAACGAAGGCTTACTTTTTCGGGTGAAGGGAGAAAGAACTCGCCGGGAGCAAATGATTGCAGGATGTTACCGGCACCAATAACGACGATGCTTTTTACTGATAACCCTAGAAAGTCTCTACGTGAAAGCGACATGTGACTAATTTATCTGAACCATGATGAAGGATTATCATGATTATCAGGATGGCTGAAATAATTTTTCATTGAATCATAAAGATATCATTTTCTTTCCTGCTCAGATTACTGAAAAATTAATTTGGGGACATGTAATTTTCAACGGTTGGCATTAAGAACTGATATTGATTAGAAGGCCAACTTTTCAACGGAATGCCTTCAGGAGCATGATAAAAAGGTACTCCGTTAATCATGGTCTTCTAATCCCAGTCGGCTGAGGTTCTTGTACAGGCCATCATCTATCGCAATTAACTGCTGATGGGTCCCGGTTTCTTTAACCAGTCCCTTTTCAAGTACAATGATGCGGTCTGCATTTCGGATGGTAGAAAGCCGGTGTGCGATGATAAAAGAAGTACGATTTTTCATCAGGTTATCCAGGGCAATCTGAACCACGGCTTCGGATGCGGAGTCAAGAGAACTGGTGGCTTCGTCGAGGATGAGTATGACAGGGTCTTTCAATATGGCCCGGGCAATAGCTATTCGCTGGCGCTGGCCCCCGGATAGTTTGATACCGCGTTCACCAACAATGGTTTCATATTGTTCCGGGAAACTGGTTATAAATTCATGTGCATATGCCTGCCTGGCTGCCTCTTCTATCTCTTGCTTGCTGGCATCAGGCTTGCCATAAGCAATGTTTTCTTTGATACTGCCACCGAACAACAACACGTCTTGTGGTACCAGCGCCATCTGCCTGCGCAGTTGAGACAATGGAAACGAAGTCGCTGGCTTTCCGTCAAACAAAATCTGGCCGGAATCAGGCTCATAAAAGCGCAATAAAAGGGCAGATAAGGTAGTTTTACCAGTACCGCTTGGACCAACCAATGCTATTCGCTGTCCTGGTTCCACCTCGATATTTATATCTTTCAACACTTGCATTTCAGGACGGGATGGGTAACTGAACGCTACCCGACGTAAAGTTACCTGGCCGTTAATCAGGTTCTGATCGTGTACCGGCTCATTGTTAATTCCTATCGGCTCCGGAGTTTCCCGCATTAATTCCCTCACTCGTTGGGTGGCACCGAGGGTTTTTTGTAGCTGGCTATAAAGATCTGCAAAGCCTGCCATACTTCCACCCACGAATGCAGTATACACAACGAAGGCTGTCAGGTCGCCAAAAGATAACTGTCCTGCCTGCATTAAGCCTGCAC
>JBBJOD010000314.1:0-6223 GCA_037721715.1 Chitinophagaceae bacterium
AATTAAATTTGGTTTGGGGGAGCGCGATGGGGATATAGAATTATACAAAAGAATGCTGGTGAATATGGGGCGTTTGGGTATCAATTTACTCTGCTATAATTTTATGGCTGGTATGGGCTGGTACAGAACTTCTACCGATATTCAACAAAGAGGGGGAGCCCTGGTGAGTGGTTTTGACGCGGCAACGGCAGAACAGCAACCCCATACCGAATATGGGGAAGTGAGCTCAGAAAATATATGGAATAACTACCGGTATTTTCTTCAGCAAGTTTTACCGGTCGCTGAACGCTCCGGGGTTAATATGGCATTGCACCCGGATGACCCGCCGGTATCGCCACTGAGAGGTATTGGAAGAATATTTGTCAATGCAGAGGGTATCAGGAAGGCCTTGCGGTTAAGTGATAGTCCTGCGCACGGCTTAACATTTTGCCAGGGCACGTTTACTACGATGGGCGAGGATGTAGGGGCTTTGATAAAAGAGTTTGGGAATAAAAACAGGATTCATTTTGTTCATATACGGGATGTGGAAGGCAATGCAAATTCTTTCAATGAAACCTTTCACGATAACGGGCCTACTGATATGGTGGGCATGTTCAAAGCTTATCAATCAACCGGCTTTGACGGCCCCATCCGTTCAGACCATGTACCCTCAATGGCAGGTGACAATAATAACCAGCATGGCTATGCGATGAGAGGTAATTTGTTTGGAATTGGATATATGAAAGGAATCATGGAAGCATTGAACATCAGCGTAAAATAAAGGCAGCCGCTATCATACATCGGCCTTATTCAAACGCTCCTTTATTTTGTTGGCGGTTCGTAACATAAGTTTTAAGATATTTTCTCGGTAAGCGGTGGTAGCACGGCTCTCAGGAAGAAAGACACTAAGGCTTGAAATGACCTGTTTGTTCTTATATACGGGAACGGCAAAGCCCATGATGTGTTTGTCGTTGAGTGTTTGAACAAATTCCTGCTTTCTTATTTTTTGCAATGCTTTTTCGAGGCCCTCCCTTGTTTGAGCCCCTGGCCATACAGACGCCGGAGGCAAACCAATAGACTGTACAAGGTTGTCCAGTTCCTTTTGTGTAAGGTAGGCGGTAAGAAGTCTTCCGCTTGCCGTAGGATATACGTCTGCTTCTGTTCGTGTTCGCACCTGGAGGTCCTGGTCACTGTGTACTGCATGCAAAATGAATCGTTTATTATTCCTTAGCACACCGATCAAACAAGTTTCATTCAATTGATGTGTAAGGTCTTCCATGAAGTCTTTTGCGGCCAGTATCAGGTTCTGATTATATGACAGGTTGCCTGTTAGATGAAAAGCATTGGCCCCTAACCGATAGCCTGTTCTTCTTCCGACATGTTCGAGGTAATTTTTTGACACAAGGGTTTTTACAATATTTGCTGTAGTTGGCTGGCTAAGACCGGCATTTTCGGCAATCTTAATAAGTTGTACCGGTTCTTTGCCATGTTGCGCAATAAATTCCAAAATGTCTAAAGCCCTAACGATAACCTGGATCATAATTACAATTGAATAACTAAATTAGAATAAATTTATTATTCAATAATGATGAATTTGCAAGCCAGTTCCTGTAGGATCAAACCTGTCACGTTTTCAAGGCCTAACAGTTTTAAACAAACGAACCTTATAGGTCTACCTGGAAAAAATTGTCATTGCTGCCAGCGTGTAGAACCCGGGTTCTTAAGTTATTAAAAGAGATGCAGGAAGATAGATATTAAAGAGTGTTCCTTCTAATGGTTTGCTGTGGACGGTGATAAGACCTTTGTGGTTCTCAACGATCCTCTTACATAAGGCAAGCCCAATACCTGTTCCAGGGTATTCCTGTCTGGTATGGAGCCTCTGGAAGATGGTAAAGATTCTATCAGCAAACTGCTGTTCGAAGCCTATACCATTGTCTTTAAAAGTCAATTTAAAATAATTTTCATTCCCCTTTTTAAACGGATGTTCTTTTAGTTCATTTTCTCCTACTAAAGAAAAGCTGATAGTCACCTGCGGTTCTATCTGTGAAAATTTCAGAGAATTGCTGATAAGATTTAGAAAAAGTTGATGTAGCTGCAGCTTGTCACCTTCTACGGCCGGAAGATTTGCTGCTGTGACCACAGCCTTTTTCTCATCGATCAACAATTCATAATCAACCTTTATGTTTGCTACTATTTCATTCAGTTCAACTCTTTCAAATTTGCCATTCGTGTTCGAAGCCTGGCTGTAATTTAAGATAGACACAATAAGTTCTCTCATCCTGATTACGGATGAAATTATCCGGGGAGTGTATTTCTTTGATGCGGCCTCGTCGCCCGCTTCTTTTTCGAGCAAGGTGGAATAGGTCTGAATTTTTCGTAGCGGCTCCTGCAGATCGTGTGAGGCTACATAGGCAAACTGTTCCAGGTCGCGATTCGACATGGCCAGCTCTTTGTTTAAAGTACTAAGTTTTTCTGTAGCGTTTACTATTTGTGTAATGTCGTGCCCTATGACCAGGATACTATACACATTTCCATCTTTATCAAGCAAGGGTATATAGAAGTTTTCCAAGATCTTTTCTAAAATAAAAGACTTGTAATAATGGTTATAAACGAGTTCGCCTTGTAATGACTTTTTGAGGTCTTTATAAAGTTGCGATTCTTCTAACGAAGGAAAAACTTCCAGTATGGTTTTGCCAAACACCTCTTCAGATGTTAACCCGTACACCTGTTGCGCATACTTGTTGAATATGACAAATCTTAACTCATTATCAAATACCGCTATTACGTCAACGGAGGAGTCAATGATCGTTTCCACAAATTCATTTTTCAGTTTCAGCGCTGTATTCGCCATTTCCAGTTCAGTAGTACGCTCGTTCACCTTCATTTCCAGGGCATGATTGAAAGATGTAATCTCCTTGTTCTGTCTTTCAATGCGGGTAAGCATCAGGTTAAAGGCATCGGTGAGGTCACCCAGTTCATCATTAGAATATTTCCGGCCCCTCACCGTATAGTCTTGTTCATTAGAAACTGTGCCAGCTGTTTTTGCTAACGCAAGAATCGGATCTGACAGTGTTTTCTGCAATTGTCTTGAAAGAGGATAGGCTACACAGATGGCGACAAATACAACCAGCAAAGCAACGGTTGCATATAGCCTAAACCGTTTGTTAATCGCTTTCATATCCGATTTTAAATAGAGAGTGCCTACCCGTATATCCTGCTGGATAACTGGTTCAAAACCTTCCAGGTGTGCGTTAATGTAATCATAGCCGTCAGCACCTGGATACCTGGGAACCGTATTCTCGGTAAGTGTTGACGGATACTTTGCAAACAACTTACCTTCTTTATCAAAAAGGCATGCTGCTACAATATGTGATTCGGCCTTAACAGCTTGCAAAATTTCGTAAGCATCGTTGGGACTTTCAAAAGCAAGTGCTGCAGTACTATTGGCTGCAATAATCTTTGCCAGGGTAGAAAGCTGGTCTTTCGTAGTTTGCCTGAATGTAAAGAATTCGTAGGCAAAGAAAGCAGTACAGGTTAAAAATAAAACTACTCCACTTGTAATCAGAACAATTCGGAGCAATTTAGCTTTAATGGATGAGTACTTTTCTTTCATGCAGCTTTTAGCGTGATAATTCGTAAATTTCTGCCACATTCAGCAACTTTGAACTAATGGTTAGCTCGGCCGCTTTAATAGCAGTTGGATTGATAACAAGCCTGATCTTGTGGTCCTTCATCATAAATCGAATCATTCCGCCGGTTTCGTTAAACTCAGGGTTATCACTTACAGTTAAAGTGTTTGGTAGTATTTCATTCATTTTTTCTTTTAGTGGCAAAACTTCTTTGGTGTTTATAAAGAGGATGTGGCATCGGTTCGAATCTTCCATTATCTTGTATCGCTGAATTACGATAGGGTGGCCTTTTACTTTTTCTCCCGCAACTGTCCGTTCAAGAAACGATCCAAACGGGTCATCGCCTAAAATGGCGATAACAAAAGGTGATTCCGCGTTTTCAAATGATGTGAGGGGCCAGTCAACAAATTTGGAGAAGCTGTATAAAAAAGCGGCTTTGACTTTGTACTCGCGCATTTTTATACTTTGCGCTGACCCCTGGCATACAAACAAGAACAGGAAGAATGCCAGGCACAATCTAACGGCAGACTTTGGGGTGCAGGTTGTTCTTTCTTTCCGAGCAACCTGTTTTGGGCAAGCAGGCACCACCAACCACGGCCCAACGGGAGCGAGGTGATGCTGAATGTTTAATTTATTATCAAAATGTTTCTCAAGATCGAAAAGTAAGTTTAACATAAACACTTCGTGGAATACTTAAGTTGTGAAACTCCCTATGCTTGGTTTTGTGCAGGTTTTGACAAATGACAGCAATCTCTGAACGCGAAACAAGGGTACTTTCCGGAGAAGACATTAGAGAATCCTGCGCCATGGCACTTCCACATAGAAAGTTGATGAAAGTGAGCACAACCCGCTGAGGCAAAAATTACTTATGGTTAAATTTTGAAACATAATTGATGGTTGTGTAATATTGCCAGTGGTATGATATGGCGTTATCGGCTATTATCTTCGACTTGCTTCCGGAATAGGATGAAGGTAAAGAAAGATCTGCGAGTGTTTAAGCATATTTAGCTGCTCATAAGTGTTTCAATATAGCTGGTGCCAATTCAGGGCCTATTCGAAGGTTATTGGCATAAAGGTTTATTATACTCCTGTTACAAAAACGACATGTACAATATGATGCGTAATCTAGTGGCATTACTTTTTTTTCTATCAGCATTCTATAGCCTTTTTGCGCAAAATACCCTGGTGACCAACCTGCAAGTTGAGTATGATTCGGCTCCACTGGGTGTTGAATCAAGGCATCCTAAATTAAGTTGGCAATTAGTATCCTCACAAAGAAATGTTCTGCAGACCGCTTACAGGATTTTAGTGGCAGACAATCCCCTGATGATCATAAAGAACATTGGCAATGTATGGGACACTGAGAAAATAGCATCCAGCCAGTCAATACAATCGGTTTATGCCGGCCAGGACTTGCAACCGGCAAAAACCTATTATTGGAAAGTGATGGTTTGGGACAATCACAACAGCATCTCGCCATGGAGTAAAACGGCAAGCTGGCAGATGGGCCTGCTCACACAGGCAGACTGGAAAGACGCACAATGGATTGCGTACGATGTAATGCCAGATTCCATGCGCCTGGAGCCAAAATTTGCAGAAAGCAAACGCAAAGAAATAAAAGATGTGTTGCCACTTGTAAGAAAAGAATTTTTAATAAGAAAGCCAATAAAGAAAGCGGCAGTGTTTATCGCCGGGCTTGGGCATTTTGAGTTGAGTGTGAACGGTGAAAAAACCGGTGACCACTTCCTGGATGCAGGCTGGACGAACTACGACAAGCAGGCCCTTTATGTAACATTTGATATAACCAGGCAATTGAGGAAAGGAAGCAATGCAATAGGTGTAATGCTCGGCAATGGCTTCTATTTTATTCCCGGTGAACGTTATCGCAAATTGCAGACCGCCTATGGCTACCCAAAAATGATTTGCCGGGTGCTGATTGAATATACCGATGGAACGGCAGATAATATTATGAGCGATCCTTCCTGGAGATCTGCCCCGGGAGGCACTACTTTTTCCAGTATTTTCGGCGGTGAAGACTTTGATGCAAACCTTGTTCCCGCAGGTTGGAATTCACGGCTATTCAATGATACAGCATGGAAAAATGTTGTTACAGTGGAAGGGCCTCCTTTGTTAAATTCCCAAACAGCCGCGCCTATAAAAATATTCGAAAATTTTGCACCAAAAAAAATAACGAGACTAAAAACAGGTGTGTGGGTGTACGACTTTGGTCAAAATGCATCCGCCATACCGCGTTTGTCTGTGAAAGGTAAGAAAGGTTCGGTTGTTCGGTTATCGCCTGCTGAGTTGTTACAAAAAGACGGTTCCATTACTACGGAGCCCATAGGAACGCCGGTATATTTTGAATACAAACTAAAAGGTGAAGGGGTAGAAACATGGCAACCCAGTTTCATGTATTACGGTTTCCGTTATGTGCAGGTAGAAGGTGCAGTACCGGAGGGAAAAGAAAATACCGGTGGGCTGCCCGTTGTAATGGCAATGAAAAGTTTGCATACCCGGAATGCTGCACCTAGAGTGGGTGCGTTCTCCTGTTCCAACGAACTTTTTAACAACACAAATCGGCTTATCGACTGGTCGGTGAGAAGTAATATGTCGAG
>JBBJOD010000315.1:0-6202 GCA_037721715.1 Chitinophagaceae bacterium
CCGGAATGCTTTCCGTGGTTGCTGCCAGGGCACCTGCTTTCCTGAAAATGTCGAAATCGTCCAGGACCTTCACCCCTTCCATGGTTACGTCAAACACCCTGTTTCCTACTGCACCAAA
Organism: Chitinophagaceae bacterium; assembly: GCA_037721715.1. GTDB lineage: Bacteria > Bacteroidota > Bacteroidia > Chitinophagales > Chitinophagaceae > JADCRZ01. The sequence goes on from JBBJOD010000315.1 coordinate 119, forward strand.
ATAAAATTCAGCGAAATGAAGCACAACGGTGTATTGACCATTCGTAACTGGAAAGGAATAATTAAGGATTCCACTGGAGCCGTAACGTTCTGTTTGGTAAATAGCGTCATCGGTTGTGTTTGCTATGGGCGAATTGGTTGAACTGGTAAATGCATTATTTGGATCGAAGAATTCATCAGCTGCAAACAGGCCGATTGAGTTGCTTACCTGTTCACCTCCCCCATTGATACGGTATATAGGTGTACTCCCGTCGCCTACCAGTGTGATCGAGGTACTACCACCCTGGCCGGAATGACTAACCACCAGGTTGGCTGTTTGCGGCCCTGCCACAGTTGGTTTGAACTTTATGATAAACTCAACAGTTTTGCCCGCAGAAACAACAAAGGGAAAAGCAGTGGCAACCGTGTAAGAAAACGAAGTAATACCTGTTACGGTAACTGCATTTAACAGGATAGCCTGGTTCCCGCTTGTATTTGTGAAAGTGACAGTCTTTATAATCTCCGTACCTGTGGGAACAGAACCAAAACTTAAGTTGGGCGTGGCCGTTAACTGGCTGGGTGTTAAAGCCGCACCGTCTGGAATGGTAGGGGCGAACAGGTAAAAAGCTTCCTGCGACCCAAGCAGCGAGCTACTCCCCTGGTTTCCTGCACCGGCAGCCAGGTAAAGGCCATTGTTGCTTCTAATAACCTGAGTTCCATGACGACCCTGTTGTAAGTCGGCCAGCCTTCGCCATGTATTTGTCACAACATTCAACGCTTCAGTTTCAACATGCGCCGAAGGCTGGGCACTTTCCCCGCCGATCACAATTAGTTCATTGCCAAGCAGGGTGGCACTTGCACCTGAGCGGGGAATGGGGATGTTGGCACTAACCGGCAGGGTTGTCCACTGGGCGGAAATAAAGTCGTATACATCTACCTGGGGCACAGTGATGTTAAAAAATTCACCGGTAGACCCAGATGACCTCCGGCCACCAGCCAGGTACAATTTATCGTTCACCATTACGGCATGAAAGTGATCACGTGCCCGGGGTGCATTTGGTAGTGATTTCCAGGTGTTGGTAATAGGATCGTACTCATCAAACCAGTTAACAGAACCAGTCCAATGGCCATCGGTTATACCGCCCACCATGTAAATTTTTTCTTTATAGGCAACAACACCTGCGGCACCCCGGCGACGGGCAAGCGGTATCGTTGAACCTTGCAACCAGGCATTGCTAACCGGGTTATACAGGTACAAATTTGGTACAGGCACTTCACGCGGGTAGGCACCGGAAAATGCACCTGCTGCGTAAACAAGCCCGTTTAAGGTTACTGCCTGGAAATGATTTAATTCAACCGGTGGCTTAGATTTACTTGCCCATGTTTTATTAACAGGATCAAAGGCCCTGATGGAGTCTATTCCTCTGCCACCCATCAAGTAGAACTGGTTACCCGCCGCCACATAGGCATTCTCTTCCCGTGCGGTCGGTATGGCAGTAATTGTCTGCCATCCTCCACTGGCAGTTAAGCTGTCTGCTTTGATGTAGATATAATCCCAGGTCGCGGTGAATGGGGTAGAACCACGGGATGTTGATATGATTCCGGCCGCTAATCCCACAGGCTTTTGTAGGGCGTTGAGCAAGGCACCACTTACCGCAATGGGCGCGCCGAGATTGTTGATCGGCCCTTCATTTGATGAATACCTGGGCTGAACCGTACCGTTAACCGGGTTAACAGAAAGGTAGAAGTCAAGTGATAAGTTCGGAATGCCGCCTGCGATCGGGTACTGGAAACTTGTGGGAACATCGGCGTTTTCATATACCACCTGTATTCCTCCAGCACCGCCGTTGGCATTCAGCGCAATCTTCAGGTAATTGCTTTGATCGCCGGTACCTATGAAGATACCCTGGGATTGAAAGTTCAGCGGTATTTTTCCGTCAAAGAACTGACCCAGCATGCGCACATTCACTGTAAACGGCCCTGTTCCTGCTTCCACTTTTACACCCAGCTGGAAAGCATTTTCCTGGTTATTTAGTGTTCCCAGTGCATCCCCGGCTGAAGGTGCTATCAGGGAGATGGCACCGGCCGCACCACCTGCAATGAAATTGTCTTCATCATAATTATTTATGTAGTCATTAGCCGGAAGTTTATTACTCATCAAACCGGTGAAGCCCACGCCAAACAATCCTGTTCCCGGGTCGTTGTTAAATAATTTTTAGATAACAGGCAGATTGGTGGTAAGTCCGTTCTGAGCGTCTAACGGAAAGTAATCAATGTTGTCTCCAAGTCCGTCGTTATCGTCATCGGGGTCATTCCGGTCTGAAATATGATCCAGGTCATTGTCGGTTGGTTTACTGGCCCCGGAACAGGGTTGGGTTGCATTGTCTACTTCGTCGGCATTCGAGTATCCATCTCCGTCATCATCCAGGTTATTGTAAATGCCGGTACAGTTTATGAAATCCTGCGGCTCAAATATGGCGATAGACTGTAAACCATATAACACTACCCAGAAAGTGCCGGGATAAATATCGTTATCACCCTGCGCGGTAATGTCAAGCGGTTCAGCGCCAAACCCGGAAGCGATCGGCAGTTCTTTGTTTACCCGATTTGATGCCGCTTTTGCATTGGTAACGCCTGTTCCGTCAGCGGTTGGAGTAATCCTGAATACTTTGCCGTCATATGCGGCGGCCAGCAAACTCCCTTTCAACTCATTGTTGAAATTGGAAGCGGTATATTCCGCGATGCCGTTTACCGATGCCGAAAATGTGAGTAGGGCGGAATCGGTTTCGCCCGGGTTCTGAAAATCGCCTTCTATGGGGTTTGCCATGGAAAGTGGTACCGGGGGCCAGTCGCTGGGTAGCGGGTTAGGACCTGTTTTGCTGGTTCGCCAAACACCGGTTGTGCCATTGTGGGTGTACAAACCGGCACCGGCAGGGTTGGCCCTGATTGGATTTGGATGGCCGGCATAACTGGTTCCGGGCTTGTGGTTGCTGGTATTGCCGATGTAATGAAGATTATCAAGGTTATTAATGACCGGGTCGTTTGGTCCGGGAACCGAAGAACCCGGTTCGCCGATGATGTAATCATTTGTAACTGTGCCGTTTCGACCTTCGTTGGCAGGGTGACCGCCCCAGCCCTGGTTGCCGCCGTTATCGATCGAGTACATTCTGCCCTCTCTTCCAGGTGTTTTGGTAATTACCAGGTCGTAGGCATTTCGGAAACCTGGCGCATAAACCTGCACAGGGCCTCCTATCACAATTTTCGTCTGGTTTAAGCCATCATTTCCACCGAACGGATCATTAACGTCTGAACCATCCGGGTTATTCCCACGTGTAGGATCATCCAGCGTGGGGATGTCGTATTTGTAGGCTGTATTTCCAGTTCCTTTGGTGGGTATTGCGTTGATTACATTCAGGTTGATGGATAAAACAGCTGCGGCGAGCGCATATTCACTGATATAGGCAAAATTATAGGATGGTGCTCCTCCATTGGTAAATCCGCCAATCACCATATACATGATATTGGTCTGTTCATCAAGCTGGATCCCGTTGGTAGCGTGGTTCTCTTCCGAGCGTGGAAAACCGCGCACAAGGTCTACCTTTTGCCAACCGCTACCTGTTTTGGTAAGAAGCGAAAGAATGCCTGAGTTGGTGTCCAGGTTAAAGTCACCGCCGGGGCCGCCGGTACGGCTGTCGCTAGAGGTTACATAAAGAAGTGGTTGAGAAGGAGTACCTTTTACAAGCAGGCTCGTCACCTGCCTGGTATTGATAGTGGCATTGGCAATTCCATCATCGTTATGATTTGGTATCTGGTTAATTAGGTCAATAACTTCGGTGGATGTAACAGAATAGTCGTTAGGAGCATTTCGGGAAATGGTAAATATCTTTATTAAACCACTTTGTTCTGAGACATACAATCGGTCGTCCGGACCGAATTGAATGGATGTGGGATTAGAAAGTACAGCACCTTTTAGGGCGCTTGGCGAAAATGCGAAATTATTTTGGGCCGATGTCGTGAATGCTGAAAATAACAGGAAAACAAGTATACTGGAAGCGAATATTGCTTTTTTAAAGCAGCAAAATGATGCAGTAATTTCTTCTGTGTAAAAGGCCATATTGTATTAAGGGTTCGGAAAGGTTTAGCAATATGGTTTTTCGCGGAAATGGACCCAGGGCTGGTTTGATCAAACGAATGGTTGGATTAGTTAGCAGTGCTACTTTAACGGTTTGCCAGTCTGAAAAATTATGGATGGCCTTTTTCTACAGAGGAGTAATGGTCAGATAGTGCTGATGTACGCGTATTTAACAGCTTTCCGGGGCATCTTTCTGAATAAATAATTCGATGGGATATTACTATTATCAATTCCATTTACTAGTCAATTATTTGATAAACCATTTTCAAACCAGTCGATCATTGTTTTATGATCTTTCAAAGGATTATTTTTATTTGATCTTGTATAGGATGGGAAATGATTGGGGAGACGTGGAATTATTCTGCAAGGTTAATATAATTTTTTGAATAATTCTAATAATTAATCCATTCTTCTTGCGAGGACTATAATACCTAACCTGATGTGCCGGGGTTATCAACAACGTTCCTTGCAATGCCCAGTTAACCTTTCCTTATTTTATTCTTATCTAAATTATACCGACCAGCAGCTAACCCTACCGGGCAAACCCGGCTGGATATCTTAATAGAATTAGCGGCAGCCAAACTGGACGAAGGAGTGGTAGCTTCCGAGAGTTGAAAAAATAGTTAATGAGAAATATATAGCTAATTTCGTTGTGGTGATGGAGCCCTGGACCGAGTACCGTAGAACAGGTTAGCCGGCTATCACTCCATCGGCCAAGCCTTTGGTTGTTTATGACGAACTACCAAGGTCGCTACTATAATTGCCTTAAGAGACTACCAGTTATCCCAATGTGGCAGTAAACTCTGATTTGTTGCAAAGGGTTTTTTGGATGTGTAATAGGGGCTGTCAGCATTCGGCTACGGGGTATGATTGAAACCACGTAAGCAGGGAAGCACTAACAAAACAGGGTGCAACTCTGTGCCTTGACTGCCTCCATGGTATATTTTTCCGTAGACCGCCAAGAATCGAGAACAGTTACTTGCACAATCATTAATTAAACGAATCCACAAAGAATGAAAAAAATTTTCCTGTTTGTTACAACTATATTCTCACTCACTAACCTGTTCGCACAAAATGTTTCCCAACCGTCAACTACTGAAAGCAGGTTAGACGGACTCAAAAAAAGAAAGTCGCTGGAGCCCGCATCTATGGTTAAAAACATCAGGTTTCGTAATGTAGGCCCTTCGGTAATGAGCGGCCGGGTAGTAGATCTTGATGTGAACCCGGAAAAATCGACTGAATTCTTTGTAGCTTATGCCACTGGCGGTATCTGGTATTCTAACAACAACGGCCAGTCTTTTACCCCGGTTTTCGACCAGCAGGATCACTTGTTTATCGGTGACATTGCCGTTGACTGGAAATCAGGGACCATCTATGCAGGTACAGGTGAAGTAAATGCCAGCCGTTCCACCTACGCCGGAACCGGAATCTATAAATCTACTGATAAAGGGAAAACCTGGTTGTTTGCCGGATTACCTGACACCCACCATATTGGCAAAGTATTGATTAGTCCGGATGATCCGAATACCGTATGGGTAGCTGCTTTAGGGCATTTATATTCCAGCAATAAAGAACGCGGAATTTTCAAGACATCGGATGGCGGCAAAACCTGGAACAAGACATTGTACATCGATGATAAGACAGGCGGAATAGATTTGGAGTTGAACCCCAAAAATACGCAGGTACTTTATGCGGCCATGTGGTACAGAACCCGTACTCCCTGGAATTTCGAAGAGTCCGGCAAAACTTCCGGAATTTATAAAAGCACCGATGGCGGCACTACCTGGGTACTGATAACAACAGCGTCTTCCGGCTTTCCTACCGGCAACGGCGTCGGCAGAATCGGGTTGTCTGTAAGTGCTGCTGACCCTGAAGTAGTATATGCGGCACTGGATAACAATGATACGCGGACTGCCAAAAAAGACACTTCGGGAAAGTATACGTTATTGCAATTCAGGAAAATCACTAAGGCAG
>JBBJOD010000316.1:0-6173 GCA_037721715.1 Chitinophagaceae bacterium
CATAATAATCGCTCCGGATGCGTTCGCAAAACATATCAGTCTCCTTTTGAAACATACCAACTCCCTTATGATACCATAGCGGATAAAAAGAAGCTTTCTCCAGTTCAAATGGCATCTCCCGGGCAAGTGGTGTTAACTCTGTCATGTTAAGCACTCTAAGATTTTTATTACCCTTTACAAGGTCCATTTGCAACAAACGGTTAATACCATCAACGGTAGGCCCCGGCAGCAATATTTTGTGGAAAGCTTTAAGTGGTATGGTCCGCCATTGGTCCATAGGAACATCCGAGGTATCTGGTTTGAATTGCAGGTAAGTATTTTTATTCACCACATTCGTCAAGACAGGACCGGAAGGTGTAAAAATATATTTTTCAATATATTTCCAGTATATGCTGCTCCACCAAAGCATAATGCCCGCAACACCAGCCAGCAGCGAACGAACAGACTCGAAATTAACAGTTGAAAGTTCCGAAAGCAGTACAAGAATAAAAACGATCGCAAAGCTGTGAAAAAAGATATTGTTGTCGGCAGGAATATAACTGGTTACCTGGAAGATAGAGGCTTCTACCAGTATGCCGAATGTAAGTAGCGTGAAGACCATTTTCTTCCTGTCGTAAAAAAATGTCTTCCATCTTTTAACCGTAGCCATCAATAACAATGCTGTTACTATCAGGTAAAATTTTAACCATTGAGAGTTATTAAAAAATTCACCGGTAAAATCTTCCAGTGAAAAGCGCGATGTATGCGGGAGTTGCCCATGATTGAACCAGTAACCGAATCCGTACTTTAGAAACGGAGCGATCATAACCAGGCCCGTTAAAAAAAAACTTCCAATAAATACCGGCAGCGGCATCCACTTTTTTTCGATGACAGCATTGTAGGCTACGATGAAGAAGCAAACGAGAAAACCCATTGCCCCGGCATCCTGTTTGGTAAAGAAAGAAAAAAAAGTGAACACACCGGAGAGTACGAGCCATAAAAACTTCCATCTTGACTCAGTAAACAAGAAACGAGTGAGCAAAGCAAGGGCTACTAATTCAAATACGATAACAGTGTGGTTATACCATGGCCAGTAATTCAAGAAAGAATAAGAAATACAAAATAACAGGACGGAAAGAAACCGGATACCCGGCCTCACTGACAAATTTCTTATAATGGCACGGAAAGAAAGGCCTGCAATAATATTTATAAAGACCTGGGCCTTTATAAGTGACATCATGTACGGTCCAAAAATTTTGAAAAACATACCTGGAATCACCCAATACATATACCCCATGGGGATACCAAAATCTTTATAAGGTAAATGCCCTTCATATAACCTGTAAGCTCCTTCATAAGACAGGAAAATATTTAACCGGTAGGGAAATACATTGCCAAGTAACGGGAACAGTGCCAACACGATTATTAATACAATGTCAGCAACAGGTAACCACTTTTTCATGAAATAAGTATTGTAGAAAGGCAATGATTTAAAAATTGAAACGTTAACATAGATCAACTCAATAGCAGTAGAGCTATTACCGCAACTGTTTGGCTACCTGTATACTTTACATGCATACTAAGCAATGAAAATAATCAATCTGTATATACCCGCAAAATTGCATCCATTAGATTTTATAGTATCTTGCGCCCTGCAATTAAAATAATAAATGAAGTATTACATAAAATTGCTAAGGCCAAAAGACTGGGCAAAAAATGCATTTTTGTTTTTGCCCGTTTTTTTTGCCGGAAAGTTATTCGACTTACCCAGACTTGAACTCTTAATCGCAGGTTTTTTTGCTTTTAGCCTGCTTGCCAGCACCGTTTATATATTGAATGACTACAGGGATATGGAAGATGACCAGAAACACCCAGTCAAAAGCAAACGTCCCCTGGCAGCTGGCCAGGTAAAACCCGGCATCGCTGTTATCATAGCGTGTTTTACAATGACGGTCGGTTTCCTACTTGCTTTTTTAGCAGACGATTCTTACCGTTTCCTGGCAGTTCTTGCAGCATATTTTATATTAAACATCGGTTATTCACTCGGGCTGAAAAACATTTCCATACTCGATGTCATGATCATCGCTATTGGCTTCGTGCTGCGCATAAAAGGAGGTGGTTATATTGCCGATGTAGATGTTTCGCCCTGGTTAACCCTTATGGTGCTGCTGTTATCATTGTTTATGGCAATCGGGAAGAGGCGTGATGACATTTTGCTGAAACTACAAACAGGTACAGATATGCGAAAATCAATCAAAGGGTACAACCTCGATTTTCTGAATACGATGCTGGGACTGTTCAGTGCAATCATAATTGTTACCTATATCATGTATACCTTGTCGCCCAAAACATATGAGCGCTTGCAGAATTATCATTTATTCTATACTTCTTTCTTTGTTATTGCCGGCCTGATGAGGTATTTGCAGATCGTTCTTGTACATAACAAGGCCGGGTCGCCCACCGAGATACTTTATAAGGACAGGTTTATCCAGGTTACCCTGCTGTTATGGGTAGGTAGTTTCTATGTTATCCTTTATTTATTGAACACCACAATATTTAGTGCATCATGAAGAAAAAAATTGCTAACTGGGGTAACTATCCCGAAATGGAATCAGACGAACGCAGTTTTTCGTTCAATGACCAACTAGAAAAAATTGTAAAGGAAGAAGGCAGCTTTGTTGCGCGTGGCAATGGCCGGTGTTATGGCGATGGGTCGCTGGGTAAGAAAACAATTTCCACTTTAAAGTACGACAAGGTACTTTCTTTTGATACCCGGCAGGGGTTTTTTGAATGTGAAAGTGGCATTACACTTGACCAGGTGCTCGAGATCATTGTTCCTCAAGGATGGTTTCTCCCAGTAACGCCGGGCACAAAATTCATCACTGTCGGTGGTGCTGTTGCAAGCGACGTGCATGGTAAAAATCACCATGTTGACGGTGCCTTTTCCAGTCATATCGTTGAAATGGACATCATGCTTGGCAGCGGGCAAACCATCACCTGTTCAATGCAAAAGTTTCCCGATCTTTTCAACGCTACCTGTGGCGGCATGGGATTAACCGGTGTAATAACGCGGGTGAAATTTGACCTGAAAAAAATTGAAACCTCTTATATTAAACAGAAACAGGTAAAGGCAGAAAACCTGGAAGAAGTTATCCGGTTGTTTGACGAATACAATCACTACACTTATTCGGTAGCCTGGATAGATTGCCTGCAAAAAGGAAATCAGTTTGGTCGAAGTATCCTGATTTTGGGGGAACATGCAACACTTGATGAACTGAATGAAAAACAACAAAAAGCACCGCTTGCACTGCCAAAGAAAAAACAGATAACATTTCCCATAAATTTACCATCGTGGGTGCTGAACTCATTTACTGTAAAAGCTTTTAACTTCCTCTATTACGGCAAAAATTTCAAGAAGATCATTGAAAATGTGGTTAACTATGAACCTTTTTTCTATCCACTGGATGCCATCCTGCACTGGAACCGGGGTTACGGCAAAAAGGGATTTATCCAATACCAGTTTGTTTTACCCCTTTCAGCCAAACAGGGGCTTGTTGAGATCCTTCAAAAGATCAGTGATGCGGGCCTGGGTTCCTTCCTAGCTGTCTTAAAGGTTTTTGGAAAACAGGAAAGCATGATCTCTTTTCCCATGGAAGGTTATACGCTTGCCCTCGATTTTCCGGTACGGAAAGGTCTTTTTGAGTTTTTGGATGAACTTGACAAAATCGTACTGAAATACGAGGGCCGGTTGTACATGTCGAAAGATGCCCGTATGAAACCGGAAATACTCGAAGCCGGCTACCGCGATTTGGCAGAATTTAAATCAGTTATTCAGAAATACAACCCTGATGGAAAAATTCATTCCGTACAATCTAACCGCCTTTTATTAACACATAAATAATGTCATGGCAACAGTTCTAATTTTAGGAGCTACTTCGGACATGGCCATGGCGATCGCTAAAAAATTCGCTTCAGAAAAATTTGATATTCAACTGGCTGCCAGGAAAACCGATCAGTTAACACCCCTAAGGTCTGATATCGCCATCAGGTATCATGTTTCATGCAGCCTTCATCCGTTTGATGCAGCCGCTTTTGAAACGCATGAGCTCTTTTTTGGCCGACTTGATCCAAAACCTGATGTTACTGTCTGCGTATTTGGGTACCTCGGTGATAACGAAAAAGCTATGAACAGCTGGGAAGAAACCCAGACAATTATACAGACCAATTATACCGGTGCCATTTCAATCCTGAATATTGCCGCCCGTTATCATAGTTCTGTGAAAAAAGGTACTATTGTCGGTATCAGTTCTGTGGCAGGCGAAAGAGGAAGGCAAAGCAATTATATCTACGGTAGTGCCAAAGCCGGCTTTACAGCCTATTTATCCGGCTTGCGCAACAGGATGCTTAGGGAAAATGTTCATGTGGTGAGTGTGTTGCCAGGCTTTGTTTATACAAGGATGACGGAGGAACTTAACTTGCCTGCATTATTAACAGCTAAACCCTCAGCATTAGGAGAATCTGTATTGGCAGCTGTCAAAAACAAAAAAAATCGAATATATGTACGTTGGTTCTGGCAGTGGATCATGCTTATTATTAAAATGATTCCCGAACCTGTTTTCAAAAAATTAAAACTGTGAAGCGACGAATTGCATTTTTTGATTTCGATGGAACCATCACCACCAAAGATACCTTACTGGAATTTATTAAATTTTGTAAAGGCACCTATCATTTTTATTGGGGCTTTATTTTATACAGTCCTTTCCTGGTGGCGTATAAGCTTAAAATAATTCCCAATTATGTAGCCAAGCAAAAAGTGCTTGAATTTTTTTTCAAAGGCCAAAGCATTGAAAGCTTCCAGGCGCTGTGTGATTCATTCGCAGAAGAAGTGATACCCGGTCTTATCAGGCCAAAGGCCATGCAGGAAATTGAACGAATGAAGAAGTCTGATACTACTGTAGTAATAGTATCCGCATCTGCCGAAAATTGGATCAGGAGATGGGCAGAAAAAAATGAACTCGAATTACTCGGCACCAAACTGGCCACGGCTGGTGGAAAAATTACAGGCGGCATTGAGGGCAATAATTGCTACGGAGATGAAAAAGTTTGCAGGGTAAAAGAACGGTTTATACTTACTGCATACGACGAAATATATTGCTATGGTGATTCGGCAGGCGACAAGGCAATGCTTGCACTCGGCAACTTTGCCTTTTACAAGCCGTTTAGGTAGCTGCCAAAGATAAGCCGCCACTGCGCTAAAACTCACCACCGGCATCTACCGACCCTACGTTGCCGCTCTTCGTTTTATCTTTATTATATTGATAAATTTACCTACTTTGATTGCTTAATTCGTTTCCTTAAAGATTAATAAGCAATGTTGTACAAACTCTTTACTAGTTTTTCTGTGATTATATTTTTGCTGTGCTCCTGTAAAGAAGAACCGGATATTGAATGGAACTTCAGTAAATCAGAAATTACCGGCAACCGGCTCCCTAATTCGGAAAAACTAAGTGTAGATATCTACCTGGATGTGACCACTTCAATGAAAGGCTTTGTTTCGCAACAGGCAACTGATTACAGCAGGCTTTTGGAAGATATCGAAGCCACCTGCCAGAACGTTTGGAAAAATACTGATATAAAATTCTATAAATTCGGAAGAACGGTCGCTCCGATTTCACGGAACGAATTTGTCTCTGGCAAAACATCTCCTGACATCTATTCGGACCCCCAACTCAGCACCCAAACCAATTTTGCAGAAGCTGTAAAAAAAACAAATCCCAAACGAGTCAGCATACTGATCACCGACTTTTTTTATAACAACAATGATGTAAACCTTGTAGTGAGCTCCATTAAAAATTTTGCCTTTCAAAAAGGGGTAGAAGCAGGAGTAATTGGATTGAACAGTTTATTCAACGGCGTGGTGGGTGATGTGCACCCACCGGTGAGCGTAAAAGGTTCGAGGCCCTTATATGTGCTTGTATTCGGTGACAAACAAAACATAACACAGTTCTTTAACACGTTAAAAAATAAACCGTATATAAAATCGAACCAGTACTTGTTAATCACGGACAGGCCAACTGAAAGCTTTGAAGTTAGCGTAACCAAAGACAGGAAAAACAAAACGGTGAATAAGCAAAGCATGAAAGAAGAATGGAAGAAGCAGGGTACGGTTTCCAATTTCCGCATGAAGGAAAAAG
>JBBJOD010000317.1:0-6163 GCA_037721715.1 Chitinophagaceae bacterium
ACCCATCACCCATCACCCATCACTCATCACCCATCACTCATCACCCATCACCCATCACCCATCACTCATCACCCATCACCCATCACTAAACCCGTTCACCATACATGTTTCGCGTGCGGATTTTTCTCCGCATACTGGTAAACAAGCCCGCGAACATAATCGTTGTCGGGGTATTGAACCAGGCTTTCTTTCAACGTGTGGATGTCGGAAATCGCAAATGCATGAGGCAGGTAGCCCATCCCGTAAAATCTCCCCTGTTCAACCAATAAACAACTTTGCTCTATCGCAGTTTTGCCGCTTCCAATTAGCGCGAAAGTGGGCAACTGCATTTGCAGCGTGGCGATCGCTTCCTGTACACGCAGGTTGTAAATGGCGGGATCTTCCTTACCAGCGGTTCTGTGCCTTTTTACAAAGCAGAGTTCTTCGTCTAACATGAACTCCCTGACAAGCCTTTTTAACAAAATGTAACCCTGCTGGATGTAATTGAACGTATACAATGGCTGCAAGTGTTTTCGCTTCTTTTCTATTCCCAATCGAAGGTAACCAGACTGGTCTTCGAAAGCATAGAGGCCGTAAGTATGTTCGAAACGTTTCAGGCTGCGGTTGTGTTCCGGCCACAGCCTGCGAATTTCTGCGCATTCCAGTATCAAAGCCATCAATTCGTTGCCGCACACCTGGTGCGTGATGCTCCATACGGTGCGGAGCAGATCCTGCTTTCGCCTTGTTTTGTCGTTATTAGAAAAATGACTTTTAACGCGCTGCTGCAAGTTTGTGGCTTTGCCCACGTAAATGATCTTGCCTTTCTGATTATGGAAGTAATAAACCCCTGGAAAACACGGCAACTGGTCTACCTGCTCAACAGGCACATTGGGGGGAAGATACTGCTCTTTACTTTTACCTTTCAACATGCCCTTGATGTGGCCGTCTTTGTCGGCCAGTACTATTCTTGAAAACAATTCTGCAGTTGCAGCGGCGTCGCCATAGGCCCGGTGACGGTTGGTAATGCTAATTTCCAGTTCGCGGCAAATTGATCCAAGGCTGTACCTCGTAAAGCCGGGAAATACTTTCCTGCTTAAGCGTACAGTACAAAGCCTTTTACAGCAAAGCTCGTAGCCATGTAATTGTAATTGATATTTTACAAATGAATAATCAAAGTTCACATTGTGCGCCACAAAAATTCTTCCCTGTAAGAGATTGAAAATAGTTGCCGCCACTTCTTCAAACTTTGGTGCGCTGTACACCATTTCATTGGAGATACCCGTGAGTGTTGTGATAAATCTTGGTATGGGCACTCCCGGGTTAACCAATGTATGGTACTCCCCTTCTATCCGCTGCCCGTCAAAAAGAATCACAGCGATTTCCGTGATGCCATTAGCACCGGCAAAGCTACCGGTGGTTTCTATATCAACAAATGCAAATGACACAAAGACAAATTTAAGACGAAAATACTAATTCTTTTGGCAAAATAATCAGTTGCTGTTTCAGTACCTTCGCCTCTTTAAATGATACCTGACCAATGGAACTATCGAAGAATTATACACCGTCGGAAATTGAGGAGAAATGGAATCGGCACTGGCAGGAAATGAAATATTTCAACAGCATTCCCGACGAACGCACGGCATTTACTGTAGTGATTCCACCACCTAATGTTACCGGTGTACTGCATATGGGACATACCCTGAATGAAACCGTGCAGGACATCCTGGTGCGCAAAGCCAGGATGAGCGGATTCAACGCATGCTGGGTTCCGGGGAGTGACCATGCCTCCATTGCAACAGAAGCGAGGGTGGTGAATATGCTCAAAGAAAAAGGTATCGACAAAAGCAGTTTAACCAGGGAGCGGTTCCTGCAATATGCCTTCGAATGGAAAGAGAAATATGGTGGCATCATTTATAAACAGATTGAAAGATTGGGATGCAGTGTTGACTGGAACCGTGTTGCATTCACAATGGATGATCATTATTACAAGGCTGTAATCAGCGTATTTGTTGACCTGTACCATAAAGGACTTATCTACCGGGGCGCCCGGATGATTCATTGGGATCCTGTCGCAAAAACTGCCCTTAGCGATGAAGAAGTCGACTACAAAGATCTCCAGGGCAAGCTGTATTACCTGAAGTACTACCTGGAAGAGAGTGAGATGGGTTCTCCTTCACCGGGCAACCAAAACTATATTACCATTGCCACCCAACGTCCTGAAACCATCATGGGCGATACTGCTATTTGTGTAAACCCTAACGATGAACGTTACCAACATTTGAAGGGTCGTTACGCATTTGTGCCGTTGATCAACCGGCGCATACCGATTATTTTCGACGAATACGTTTCCACTGAATTTGGCACGGGTGCTTTGAAAGTAACGCCGGCGCATGACCTTAACGACTATAACCTCGGATTAAAGCACAACCTGGAGATTGTTGATACGTTAAATGATGACGGTACGCTCAGCGAAGCAGCGCAGATTTATGTGGGAGTAGACCGCTTCCTTGCACGAAAAAAGATCATTTTCGAACTGCAGGAAAAAAATTATATCTCGAAAGAAGAAGAATACGCTACCCGCCTGGGGTATAGCCAACGTACAGGGGTAGTGGTGGAGCCCAGGATCTCTACCCAGTGGTTTCTTAAAATGAAAGAAATGGCCGCCCCTGCCCTGGAAGCAGTAGTGTCTGGACAAATAAAGATTCACCCGGCTGAAAAATTCCTGGCTACTTACAGGTACTGGATGGAAAACCTAAAAGACTGGTGTATCAGCCGACAGTTGTGGTGGGGACAGCAGATACCGGCCTGGTACGATGCATCCGGCAGGTTTGTGGTTGCAGAAGATGAGCAAAAGGCAAAGCAGCTTTTTAACGAGCAGTTCTCCGAACCTGACGCCGCTCTCACGCGCGACGCTGACGTACTGGATACCTGGTTCTCGTCATGGCTATGGCCAATGGAAGTTTTCAATGGAGTCAGCAACCCTGGCAATAAGGAAGCAGAATATTACTACCCAACTTCCGTGCTGGTAACCGGACAAGACATTATTTTCTTTTGGGTGGCACGAATGATCATGGCAGGTATGGAATATAATAAGCAGGTTCCTTTCAGGCATGTTTATTTTACGGGCATGGTTCGCGATAAGCTGGGTAGAAAGATGAGTAAAAGCCTGGGCAATTCCCCTGATCTTCTGGAACTAATAGACAGGTATGGAGCTGATGCGGTGCGTTTTGGAATTATGATCTCTTCCCCGGCCGGCAACGACTTGCTGTTTGACGAAAATAGCCTTGAGCAGGGAAGAAATTTTAATAATAAAATATGGAATGCCCTGAAACTGGTAAAAATGTGGGGCGACCGGGTTGATAACAACCTGGTAACAGCAGACGAATTTGCGTTAAATTGGTTTGACAACCGGCTGAACCAGGCAAAAGTGGAAGTAGACGTTTTGATGGATCAATTCCGGTTAAGTGAAGCACTGAAAATAATTTATTCCCTTATATGGGACGATTTCTGCAGCTGGTACCTGGAATGGGTGAAGCCAGGGTCTGAACAGCCTGTTTCAGTAACTATGTACCTTAAAACCGTTCAGTTTTTTACCAAACTAATGCAGGTTCTTCACCCCTTTATGCCTTTTATTACAGAGGAAGTGTACCATTTGCTGGAGGAACGTGGTGATGACCTTTGCATAAAACAATTTGACGGTAACAGGTCCAGCGATCAGGCCATCCTTGAAAAAGGTGCGTTATTGAAAGAAGTGGTAACTACCATCCGCGATACGCGCATAAAAAACCAGATTAAACCTAAAGTGGCCATCGATCTTTACGTGGAGACTGATAATAAAGAAACGTTTTATTTAATAGAGTCAATATTGGCAAAACAGGTAAATGCCCAATCGATTTTATTTGTTGAAGCAGCCGTTGAAAACACCCTATCAATTGTAGTGGGAACAGATAAATTTTATATCGGATCTGAAATGCCGGTTAATACAGCCAATCATAAAGAGGACCTTGAAAAGGAATTGGGATACCTGGAAGGATTTATTTTATCAGTAGATAAAAAACTAGGTAATGAGCGCTTTGTTCAAAACGCTAAGGCAGAGGTAGTGGAACTGGAAAGGAAGAAGAAAGCCGATGCGGAGATGAAGATGAAAGTGATCAGGGAAAGTTTGGAGCATCTTAATTGATACCCGGGTAGTTACTGTTTCAACTGCCACGCACTTTACTGCTGAAGCAAATTAACTGGCAACACCAATTCAAACCGGTTGCTGCCGCTGCCACCATAGATGTCTCGGTCTAACAGGTAGCTGTACCTGAAACCAAAACTCAACGGCAACTGGTTCCACCACTTTGTATCAAAAAATACCTCAGTTCCGGCCGAACGGAAATTAGAGGTACGCATTTTTGAGTTTGTAACCCATGTATGATCATAAAAAACATTTGAACGTAACCGTAAGAGATAAACGATATTTCCAAAACCGGCATCAGGGTAACCCAAAGGGAAATGATAGTTAACACCCCACTTTTTCATCATATAAAAATTTTCAAACGAATAACCCCTCGAAAATGGAAAACTGTTCGAAAAGCTTCGCTGGTTCAATGTGTCTCTCCGTTGAAAAGCACCATTTAAAACAAGGCTATGATTCGTCCAGAGACCTGGGAGATAGAGGCTTCCCGCAAGCAGGAATTGGTTAGCGTTATAATTATAAATAGCTCTTTTATAGCTTAAAAGCAGTGATTGTGCCAGCCGGGGATAGATATTTTTCCTTGCCTGCCTTACCTGGTTAGTAAAATTTAAATAAGTGTTCACATACCCGAACGACCGATTACCCAGGCTGTCCTTGAAAATACCTTTAAAGTTTGGTTGATTGTAAATAAAGTCTGCGCCTGTATTTAACCGCGTAAAAATTCTTCCCTTGCTGAAGTTAAGGGGTAGGTTTGCACCAGCACGAACCTCCCATTCGTTCCAATAGATACGCTGGTTTCGGTACAAAGATCTTCGATCCAGGGTATAGGTAGCCCCACCGGAAACAAAAGGAAACCACGCACCGTATGTTGAGTTAAAACCCAGTCTTTTGTATTGTTCGTTGCGGTTATAACTGACAAACAACTCTGACTGCAGGGTATTCAACACATTTTCGCCGATAACAGACAGTGAATATACCGGTTCATCTATCAAAGGGCGCAGGCTATGAAAATTTACCAGCCGGTGGAATTTTGAATAATTGGTAACCACAGTTTGTATTGGGGAACTTGATCCGGGAGCTACCCTGTTTCTTAAAGCCGTAATGCTAAAATCGCTTAGTGGAGCAGCAAAAGTTGCTGCCGATATGTTTTCAAAACTTACTTCCTTCTTATCTAATTCCTGCAACTGGTAACCGTAAGCAGTAAATCGGCTCCACAGCAATTTATTGAGACTGGCTACAGGTTGATAATTTCCTGTAATTCCCTCTAGCTTAGGCGACTTAAGTTCAAGCAATTTGCCATCACTAATAGCACAGGCAAAAAGCCGGTCGTTTCCCTGGTGTGAAGCAGTAAAGTAAATGGTGTCGCCTTCAATAAACGGTCTCCCAATCACATTGTATGAAAACGGCGTCAGGTAATCGGTTGTTCCTTTTGCGCCATCAATGTGCGCCAGTGCCATTTGTCCATAGCGGTTTCTAACCGGGGATATTATCTCCTTCGCATTGTAAAATTTTGGGTAGGTATAAAATAGGTGATCAGGATTGGGAATAGCAGCGACCACAGAACCATTTCCCGCGTCCAGGAAATGGAGCACACTTCCACCGGTGGGGCCAACCCAAACAGCCACGATGGTGGAGCCATTATCACTGATATCAGGAGAAAAATATTTGGAATGCGAAGTAACGGAACGCTGCCTGCCAGTAACAGCATCCAGGATCTTTACATCACTATAATTTTTCCATCCCCAGCGAATATCCGGACGGTACGAAGCATACACTATTCTCCCATTCTTATAAGAGAAGTAATGGTCGATAGAAACGTCCATGGTCCTTAATTTTTTTTCAGAAAGCCCCCTTCGAATGGTGAAAACCGGTACCTGGTCGTAGCTGCTTTTTACGAACAATACCGTACTGTCATTTATGATGGCCGGGTACTCTTCGTCTGCCAGGAAATGTTGTTGGGCAGTCTGCCTGTTCAATTTAACTGCATCTTCTGAAGGCAGTTGT
>JBBJOD010000318.1:0-6103 GCA_037721715.1 Chitinophagaceae bacterium
CGATGATAGTGTTATCATTCTAATTGATGACGTTACCAATTCAGGTAAAACTTTGCTCTACGCCCTGAAGCCTTTCCTGGCCCATCATCCAAAAAAAATTCAGACGCTGACTCTCGTAGAAAGGAGTCATAAACTGTTTCCTGTTAGTTCTGATTATGTTGGCATTTCGCTGGCAACTACCCTGCAGGAGCATATTTTTGTGGAAGTCGAAAACGGCCAGGTCAGCGGGGCTTATTTGGTTTGAAGTGGGGGCGCATGCGGCCATTAGCTCTTGCGCGAGGCAGGCACAGCCCTCCGCGGTTAAATTCTTCTGCGTTAGGCAGGCACAAGTTGTCCAACTTTCATTCTTGGTAATTGAACATGCCCGAGATGGCCCGTTGGAACACTTGCGCCATTTGCAAAGAGTGGCCGCGTTTTTTGGGTCTTTAGATATCCATTAGAACTTCAAATAATGAAATTTTAGACTTCCCTTCGAACTCAGTTCAATGGCAGGGGCCGGCACTTTAATCATATTAACGACGTAAAAGACTGTTCCAAGCAGTTTACTCTTTGTCTTGATCCTGGTTAAGTCAATGTCTGGTGCCAAATAAAAGTGACGCGTTCTTTTGATATCCGTCCTGTTCTGCGGGTTACCCATCTTGTCTTTCCACCTGTTGACGGTTCCGCCGTACATGCCGTCTGCGCCATACCCAACGGAAACACTCAACCATGCAGGAAAATGTGCAGAAGGAAACAATCCGGCCAGGCTAGTACTTGCCCAGTAGGTTTGCGAGTTGTAATCTTTTAAAATTCTTTCCTGCTGGCTGCTGCCAAACAGCTCATTCCGCCGACCGGTCATGTCTGAAGGGTATTTATAAGGCCAGTAGCCCATCTTAATTTGTACTCGTTGTTGATGCCATTGAAGTTCCTGGGCGACGAAAACGGCGGCGCCCAATATATTTGATGTCATATCAGGCCAGCTGAAGCCCCATTCTGCAGAAAAACCGTCCTGAATTTCGATGATGCTTTGATAAGCCACGCCACTTATTCCCCCCAGTATTAATGACTTTTTATCAGGCAGGCCGGTCCAACGCCACATCTCCACCGAAAGGCGGGTAACGTGATAGTTTGTCCATAAATGACCGATCTTATCCATCTTTTTCCATTCTGGCATATCATTGTAAAAGTGGAACGCTGAACGCGGATATTTACTATACCAGGTTTTATTCAGTATTACAAATGATGCCGCCCATATACTGATATTGGTGGCGCCAATAATAACCACTCGTTTGTTGTTAAGGGAAGAAATTGAATCTTTGAGGTGTTTTTGAGGGGACTCTTTAACCAATGCATAGATGCCTACTGGTTGATAAATAGATGATTTATGATTGACTGCCTGTGCTTTACAAATTAAATTTGTGATTAATAGTAAATTAATAATAAAAACCTTCACCACCTTAGAATACACATTACGTATTTTGCTTAAAACAAAAATACGTATATACCTGCTTTGCTAATGATGAAAAGATAAAATTCTATAACTTCAAACCTTAAACTCCAAACTCTATTATTTATGGATCCTATTATTCAGGAAAAAATCAACGGGTGGCTGACAGACGGTTACGACCAGGAAACCAGGGATGAAATTACCAGGCTCCAAAACGAAAACCCTGATGAGCTGACTGAAAGTTTCTACAAAAACCTTGAATTTGGAACCGGTGGACTTCGGGGCATCATGGGCCCAGGTACCAATAGGATCAACAAATATACTATTGGAATGGCCACGCAGGGTTTTGCCAATTACCTGAAACAACAATTTGAAGGTGAGATAAAAGTGGCGATTGCTCATGACAGCCGCAACAAAAGCCGCTTTTTTGCTGAGACAACCGCCAATGTCTTTGCCGCAAATGGATTGAAAGTGTATCTTTTTGAATCATTGCGGCCAACCCCTGAATTATCATTTGCCATACGCCAGCTGGGTTGCCAGGCGGGTGTTATATGCACCGCCTCTCACAATCCTAAAGAATATAACGGTTACAAAGCCTATTGGAACGATGGGGGACAACTGGTACCACCTCATGACAAAAATGTGATTAGGGAAGTGGAAAAAATAGGTTCATTACAGGATGTTAAATGGGATGGGGGAGAAGACAACATCACATTAATAGGACGGGAACTTGATGTAGCTTATATAGATATGGTAAAGGAGTTAAGTGTTTACCCGGAAGTAATTACAAGGCAACACGATTTGAAAATAGTTTATACTCCGATACATGGAACAGGAATCGTACTGGTACCTGAGGTACTTGAGCGTTTTGGCTTTACCAATGTAAACATTGTGGAGGAACAGTCCAACCCGGACGGAAATTTTCCAACAGTTGTTTATCCTAACCCGGAAGAAAGTGAAGCCATGAGCATCGGCCTGGATAAAGCAAGGGTTCTTGATGCCGACATACTATTAGGAACCGATCCGGACGCGGATAGGGTAGGCATTGGCATCAAAGACACTGAAGGTAACTGGGTACTCATGAACGGCAACCAGACAGCTGTTCTTGCATTTAATTACATGATAGAAGCGCGCAAAGAAAAGAATATAGCCCAGCCTAATGATATGGTGGTGAAAACCATCGTCACCACTGACCTGATCGACCAGATCGCCAGCAAAAATGATATCATTTGTTACAATGTATTAACGGGTTTTAAATGGATAGCCGAGCTGATCAAGGAAAAAGAACAGTCGGAAAACTATGTGATCGGTGGGGAAGAAAGCTATGGAATGATGATTGGTTCAAAAATAAGGGATAAGGATGCAGTGAGTGCAGTGGCCCTGCTTTGCGAGATGGCGGCCTATGAAAAAGACAAAGGAAATACGCTGTATGATAAACTTATTGAACTGTATGTAAAATATGGTTTCTACAAGGAAAGTCTTATTTCGATTACTAAAAAGGGAATGAACGGACAAAAGGAGATTGCTGATATGATGGAAGGCTACCGCAATAACCCGCCCGCTACCATTAACGGCGTTGAAGTAGTTGATTTATATGATTATGAATTACGCACATCAACCAATATCAAAACCGGCACAAGCAGTGCGATCAGGTTGCCCAAATCTAACGTATTACAATTTATGCTGGCAGATGGAACCAAGATCTCGGCTCGTCCGTCAGGAACAGAACCTAAGATTAAGTTTTATTTTAGTGTTAATGCGAAACTCGATCAGCCGGAGAACTTCAAGGCTGTTTCAGCCCAACTGGATGAAAAAATTGAGGGGATCATTGCAGATTTAAAGCTTCAATAAATGGATACAACCTGGCAGGTGTGACCTGAAATGCACGCTGGTCTTTCAAGTGCGACCGGCCAGGTTTTCTTTTTCGAATAACTAATATGGCGTGGCAGGGGGTTGAAGATCTAACAGGTCTTTGCCTGCGAGGTCCCTGCAAAAGCACTTAAAACGTTCCAAATTCGTTTATTCCAGCACTCGTTCTACGATCTTGCCACTTTCCTTGTTTTTTAAAATGACTTTTTTTGCTCCATAATGTGTTATTTCTTCCTTTACCAGGTAGTGCTCGGGATCGTACTCAACAAGATGACTGTCTTTTGAAACACCTTCTTTGCCGCGCCAAATATCCAGTTTAACCGGTTCCCATAATTTGGTTTTGGACGAACGGTAGGCTGCATCAAGCACCGAGTTAACAACATAACCGTCATAAAAGGTTTCCCTTGGTGAGCGGCTTTCTTCCAAAGCGTTGAACATATCGGTGAACATATGATTGTAACCCAATTCGTTCAACTCGTCGCCAACCGGGAAAAGCCACCCACTATCACTTTCTGCCTTCTCTGCAATATAACCCTGGCCCTTTCCTGTGATAAACATTTCAAAGCCGGTACGTAAAAAACTATTTATCCAGATGGTGCCCTCCGTTCCCATTATTTCATCCCTTAAATCCAAACCTCCCCGAAAGGTCCAGCTCACCTCAAACTGCCCAATGGCACCGTTTTCATACTTAACAAGCCCGATGGCATGGTCTTCCGCCTCAATCGGTTTTACCTGTGTATCGGCCCAGCACATTACTTCAACTGGCTTTATGTCTTTGCCGATAAAATTGCGTGAAATCTCAACGCAGTGGCATCCCAGGTCAAGGATGCAACCACCACCTGCCTGCTCCATGTCCCAGAACCAGTCGCTATGAGGGCCGGGGTGCGTTTCCCTGGATTTGGCCCATAAAATCCTGCCCAGTGAGCCATTCTGCACACTTGCCAGGGCTTTGGAAAATTTGGGTGTGTAAACAAGGTCTTCCAGGTAACCGTTAAATATACCAGCGGCTTCAACGGCTTCCAGCATGCGTTTTGCTTCTTCTGCGTTTCTGCCGAGCGGCTTGGTTGTCATTACCGCTTTGCGGTACTTACAGCAAAGCATTACTGCGGCTTCATGAAGGTTGTTGGGAAGAGAAATACAGACAATATCAACATCTGGATGGCCGATGGACTCTTCCATAATGGTGGTGCAATGATCCACTTTATAATCATCAGCAAATTTCTTGGCACTTTCCTGGCGCCTTGAATAGATGCTTACAATCTTGTCTTTACTCCGTTGGCCCTGCAATGAATCGGCGTAAAACCGTCCAATAAAACCAGAACCCAGCATGGCAATTCTTGTCATTGTTTATAATTGATTTATTGGTTAAACCAGTTCTACTGGCGGTTCTTCATCCGCTATTGTCTTACTGTTGTCATTAAAAAATAACACAAAAAGTATTGAAACAACGATTGCGATACCGGCAGGTACCATCCAGATGCTCTTCCAGTCGTGTTGGTTTTCGCCTGTTTTATAGTGCTCGGTAACCAGGCCGGCAATCCAGAAGCCTATGAGCATTCCTATCCCATAGGTCGCAAGGGTGATGAGCCCTTGCGCCGATGACCTTATTCCTTCATTCGCTTTCTTATTGGTATAAATCTGGCCGGTAACAAAGAAAAAGTCGTAACAAATGCCGTGTAAAAGAATGCCGAGGTAAAGAAACGAAACGGTGGCGTCCGTAACATTGCCGAAGCCAAACAGCAGGTACCTTGCTGCCCACGCGCCCATGCCAATTAGCAGCATGTATTTAACGCCAAACCGCCGGAAAAAAAAGGGAATAAGTACCATGAACACGATCTCTGAAATCTGGCCCAGCGTCATCTTACCTGCTGCGTCTTCCAGGTTTATCTCGTTAAGGAATAAATTAGCTTCCTGGTAGTAAAATGCAAGTGGTATACAGATAAGCATAGAGGCAATAAAAAAGATAAGAAAATTCCTGTCTTTTAGAAGACCCAGTGCTTCCAGGCCGATTATATCGCCAAAAGATACTTTTTTACCTGCCGATCCGGGCGGCGTGTTTGGTAGAAAGAAACAGAAAACGCCCAGGATCAGTGAGGCAATAGCAGCCATTTCAAAAGTATTCGCGAGTGAAGTAGTCTTTTCCCATTCCAACCGTGCTATCACCAGCCCGGCGGCTATCCAACCGATGGTTCCCCATACCCGTAAATTTGCAAACTGTTTCTCCGCGTTGGTCAGTTGCTTGAATGAAACAGCGTTTACCAGTGCGAGCGTAGGCATAAACATGATCATATACGCCAATATATAAGGATAAAAACCTTCAAAGTTTTCCTGTTGCGAAATCATGTACAAAACTATAGCACCAGCAATATGAAGTACGGCCAGGATCCGCTGCGCCGCGAAGAACCTGTCTGCTATCAGGCCGACAATAAAGGGAGCTATAATGGCACCAAGCGACTGTGTGCCATAAGCGAGCCCGTTCTGAGTATCGGAAGCTTTCAGCGACTGGCTTAAATAAGTGCCCATGGTCACAAACCAGGAACCCCATACGAAAAATTCTAAAAACATCATGGTAGAAAGAGCCATCCGGATACCAGGCTTCATGTTATTGTGTTTCATTTGTAATTATATGCTAATGCTAAAATTCACGACCTCGTTGCAGGGCTAAAAATTATAAAAAAGTGCGTTTGGGGTATCACGGTGAAAATGTACGAAAGAATGTTTAATTAAAAACGTAGATATATCTGTTTTATAGAACTTACCTTTCGCTTTGCAGGCCATTGGTGCGGAACGGAGACCGCAGCTGCCCTA
>JBBJOD010000319.1:0-6102 GCA_037721715.1 Chitinophagaceae bacterium
CAAACGCTTTTGCCGCCTGTACCTTTAACCGGAAATAGCCAGAATCACCGGTAGTGGTGCCCGTTATCTTTCCCAAAATAATCACTGAGACCTGTGCAAGCTCCTTTTCGTTTTCATCTATCACTCTACCGCTTACAAAAGCGGTTCCTTTCTGCGCATAAGTAAACAAAGATGAAAGTAGAAGCAGATGAAGCAGTAGGCTTTTTAAGGATCTCACGAACTGGTTTTGCGGTTAGCCGAAGGTAACGAGAAATCAGCTGTCAGCTATCAGTACAGACGACATGCAGGCATCTGTACTGATAGCGTCCTTTATAATCAGTCCGTTCATTCAGGCAGCTTACCTATTTTTAGATATAAAGGAAAGCTTACCTGCTTTATTTCGTTTTCCTTCCAATGCATTGATATATCATTAGACAATTCTTCCACCGGGTTGTAATTCTTATCAGCGATAAAATGCACAACGGAAGACCATGAATTGAGATAACCAAGCAGGTCGTCCCTTTGCCATTGGCACTCAATAAAGAATTTCTCATTGGGTAATAAAGTAAAATCAAAGGGTATCGTTGAATAGTGATCCTCTAAAAATCTTCTTTCAGGCTCCCAGTAAGGACCAACGATCCTTGAATAAAAATCATTCAATATGGAGTCGAGGGCCGGAACATGCGTAGTCAAAAGGTTATAACCCCAGGCTGCTATTACAGCTCCCGGCTTTCCTACACGCCTTACTTCAGTATTGAAAGCCTCGAAGTTGAACCAGTGGTATGCCTGGGCAATCGTAATAAGATCAAATGAACGGGCTGTAAACGGCGTCTTTTCCGCAGGGCAAGACAAGTAGTTAATATTATCCTTCTTCCGGGCGTGAGCCAGCTGTTCCTTACTGATATCTGTTGCGATTACTTTTTCAAAATATTCTGACAGGGCCAAGCCAGCCTGTCCGTTACCTGTTGCACAGTCCCAGGCGACAAGCTTTTCTTCAACAAACTGCAGCACATATTTATAAAGTTTATGCGGATATGAAGGGCGATGCCTTGCATACATTCCTGCCTGCCGCGAGAAGAGGTCTTTGCTCATGCATCGGTTTTTAACTTAGATTGATTATCCGCCTTCATCTAAAAAAGTTCGAATAGGGATAATTTCTTTAAGTGCCAGTGACCGGCAACCCGTTTTTAAAACGGCTGATGGTAGCTTTTGGATCTGCTGATTGAAATATACTGCTTCCAGCTACCAGTATGTCGGCACCTGCATCTACAATAGCGGCGGCATTGTCAATAGTTACTCCGCCGTCCACACTTATTTTTACGTCTACGCCGGATTGTAAAATCCTTTCACGCAATGTTCTTATTTTACGTAAACTGTGCGCAAGGAATTGTTGTCCCCCGAATCCAGGGTTTACGCTCATGATCAACACAATCGCGATGTCAGGCAGTATGTCCTGGAGTAACTGCATAGGGGTATGTGGATTGATTGCAACACCTGCTATCATTCCCAATTCTTTTATTTGCTGGATATTCCGGTGTAGGTGCCGACAGGCTTCGAAGTGAACGGTCAATATATCAGCGCCGGCGTCTCTGAATGCTTCGGTATAACGTTCCGGTTCTTCAATCATGAGATGAACATCACAGAGCTTTGTTGTGGTAGTCCGTATCTGTTCTACAACCGGAAGCCCAAAACTTATATTCGGCACAAATCTTCCGTCCATGACATCCAGGTGAAACCAGTCCGCCTCGCTCTCATCCAACATCTTACATTCTTCTTCCAAACGTAAAAAATTACATGCTAATAAGGAAGGCGCAATGATGGGCTTTTTTATATGCATAATCAGGTTGTCGGGGTTACAAACAGTAAACCATATTGTACAATATTATGGCAAGGTTTAACAATATCAATGCACTACCTGGTGGTTAGTATGGCCTCAAACAATACCCACGCTCAAGCAGCCTACATGTATGCACTTAATGGCACATGAAATACAATGAATTAACGGGCTCTACTTATTCAGCCTTTCCAATGCTTTTTTTGCTTCAGTGAACCTGCGGTCAAGAGCCAGCGCGCGTCGGTAATTTTCGCTGGCTTCCTCCGTTTTGCCAATCGTTTCAAAACAACGCGCCATCCAATAATAAGCATCTGCATAGGTGTTTGAGACCTTAGCAGCCAGGGCAAATGTTTTTAACGCTTCATCAATATTTTTATCATTAAAAAGCAGGATGCCTTTTTCAATGTAAGCTTCTGTAAACTTCCAGTCGCGCCTGATGCAATTCTCAAACTGTTCCAGGGCCAGTTCTTTTTGGTTGACGTTTGAATAATATACTCCTTTAATAAAAAGTGCATCCGTGAGTTCCTGTGCCGAATCCTGTCGAATCAAAGCATCGCAGAGGCTAAGCGCCTTATCATTTTTTGTTTCGGCATACAGGTTAGCCAGCGATAAGCCAAATAACTGCAGCGGCTGTAAGCTGTAAGCCTTTTCAAGCGCCCGTATAGCGTCAATGGTATCTTCCGACTGGGCCAACAGAAGGCCTTTCTCGTACCAGGCCTCGAAGTTCCCCGGATCTTTTTGCAGTATTTCGTTGTATTGCGCCAGAGCTTCTTTGCTTCTTCCACTCTGCAGGTAAGCCTCACTAAGCCTCCTTGAAAATTCAGGGTTTGCAGGAAATTTTGCCAGGCATTCCCGTAAAAAATTAATGGCTGCTTCTTCCTTTCCCGAAAGGAACATATTAGCCACATATAACTGGGCAGTTGTTTCATCCGGGTTCAGATTCCATGCTTTGCCATAATCAGCATTGGCCAGTTGATGTAATTCTCTTCCAGTGAGCAATGCAGCCCTTCCCAGGTATAACTGAGCGTTTTCAGGAAAGCGGCTTATACTATCGGTAAGGTGACTAAATGGAGAACTATTTAATATTTTTTTATCCGTTGGCTCTTTACTGTCTGCATCATCCTGGTTGCACGCACTCGCCAGCATAAATAGATTTATGACGCAAAATATAAAATACCTTTTCTTCATCACTCAAAACTACAGATTTAATGATGTCAAATAAGACATCAGGCAACAATTAACACCGTACATCACGGGCACAACCTGTACAGGAAGAAATTATTTTTGATACTTTGTTATATGTTGATACCTTCAAAAGCTGCAACGGAACAGAGGCAGTTAATATTCTTTTGAAAAACTACTGAATGCGGAATGATCACCGGCAGTCAATTTTTTTAAAGTAAATCCGAAAACATGTACAAGGGACTATTAGACTTACATAATTTATTGAGATGGGTAATCCTGGTACTTATTATAATAGCAATTATTAAAGCTTATAAGGGTTCAACTTCCAGAAGTATCTTTTCCAAAGGTGATAAAACGCTCGGTTTGTTCCTGATGATTGCCTCTCATCTTATTTTACTCATAGGACTATACCAATGGTTTGCAGGAGATTGGGGACTGAAAAATATTCAAAATCTCGGAATGGGTGCTGTTATGAAGAACAGTATTTACAGGTACTGGGCAGTGGAGCATATTACGGGCTTGTCGATAGCTATCATACTGATTACAATTGGTCGCGGTTTTAGTAAAAAAACCATTTCAGATAAAACAAAATATAAGAAAACTTTTTGGTTCTATCTTGTGGCATTAGCTATCATTTTAATTACTGTTCCGTGGCCATTCCGTAAAGGCATTGGCCGCCCTTTGCTACCGGGCATGCATCAAACTCCGGTAAAAGTTTCATAAACCTATTTTCGACCTAATTCTATCACTTCACAGTCTTTCACATTACTTCCATCAACGGTAAACCTGACCAGCGTTCGTATTTTATGCCATCCCTGCAAACCTGCCGCTCCGGGGTTTATATGAAGGCACTTCAATAACGGGTCGAACATTACCTTTAGAATATGTGAATGTCCGCTGATAAAAAGATTAGCAGGACGTTCAGATAACTCTTTTTTTACCCGGGGAACATATCTGCCAGGATACCCACCAATGTGTGTAATGAATACTTCTACGTCCTCACAGGTAAAACGTAAATTCTCTGGAAAGAGGTCCTGAATGTGCTGGCCATCAATATTGCCGTATACTCCATGTAATGGTTTGAAGGCCCTTAACCTGTCGGCAATCTCTAATGTGCCAAAATCACCGGCATGCCATATTTCGTGGCACTCGCCGAAATGCCTGAATACGTTCTCGTCCAGGTGACTGTGCGTATCTGAAATTAGTCCGATGCGTTTCAAAGTGAAATAAATGGTTACAGCAACAAATATAAGGAAGACGATTAGCAGGCATCAATTAAGCAACGGTTTCAATTCATCCACCCGGTAAAATTAACCTGTGTGCCCGTAACAAAGTATATCAGCTTAAAGCGTCTGCATTTTTTTTGGATTTCTGATTGAACCTTTCGTAAATTCGACGGTATAAAGTTAATTCCATATGATCAAAATGCAAGAGCTTAAAGTGGGCGATTATGTTTTAGCGGCTTATGAAGGCAAGGAATGGGAAGGCATAGTAAAACAACTAGACTTTGAGGATAAGAGAGTTTGTATAGAAACAGAGATACAGGAATTTTGGTTTGAGCCTCAGGTGCTGCAGCCGATTCAGTTAAGTGAGGAACAGTTGGTTAAGCTCAATTTCGAAAAGCAGGAATACGAAGATGGATCAGTGAAATTTATGAAAGGGCCTTTCCGGATATTTTTAGCAGAAAAAGGGAATTTTAACAAGCTAGACATCTGGTACCGTGAAGACAGGCGTCACCTGAATCATCCCCTCAGTGTTCATGAACTGCAAAACCACTATAACCAGATGACCAAAGTTGACCTGACACGTAACTAGTCATTCACTAGATTTCTTTTAGCAGATCAACATCATTTTGTCAACGACTACTTACTTTCATTTAATAATGACAAGAACATGGCAAAATCCTGGAAAAAACACCATTTGGAGAAACACAAATTGATCATCCAGAGGCTGTTTAGCTAATCAACTGCCGGTAATTTTTCGTGAATGTAAAATTATTCCCAATTTTTTCTTATTTAAGTTAGTTTCTCCTATCTTTGCGCTCCCAAAAACTTATGGCGAAGCAAGCACTCATTAAACAAGATGGTTCAATTCTGGAAGCACTGTCGAACGCTATGTTCAGAGTTAAATTAGAAAACGGCCATGAAATACTGGCGACCATCTCTGGAAAAATGAGAATGCATTATATCCGGATATTGCCTGGTGATAAAGTGGGTGTTGAAATGAGCCCCTATGACCTGACAAGAGGAAGGATAATTTTTCGTTACAAGTAGCGGGTTAACTATTAGACCAATTCATTTAATACCCTGTCCTGTACATACTGACAGAAAAAATTAGAGATCATGAAAGTTCGTGCGTCCATAAAAAAACGAAGTGTTGATTGCAAAATTGTAAGAAGAAAAGGGAAGTTATATATCATCAACAAGAAAAACCCCCGCTTTAAGCAACGTCAGGGATAATTGGTTTGGGTTTTAGTGAAAACTCGACATTAAAAACTATAAATTTTCTATATGGCTCGTATTGCCGGTGTTGATTTACCAAAAAACAAAAGAGGGGAGATCGGGTTAACCTATATCTTCGGAATAGGTCTTTCTACTGCACAATATATTTTAAATACAGCAGGGATAGATGTAAACAAGAAGGTGAACCAGTGGAATGATGATGAACTGAATGCTATTCGTTCCATGATTACCAATGAGTTTAAAGTGGAAGGCCAGTTGCGTTCCGAGGTTCAAATGAGCATCAAAAGGTTGTTAGACATTGCCTGTTACAGGGGACTGCGGCATAGGCGAGGCCTGCCTGTACGGGGACAGCGTACACGTACCAATAGCCGTACCCGTAAAGGCAAACGTAAAACAGTTGCCGGTAAAAAGAAGGCGCCTAAGAAATAATATGTTAGTCCTGCCGTTGGCAGACTTTAACTATTAGCAGTATAAACATATAAAGTAAGTCAACGCCGGATCCGGTATTTCCGGGGAGGGTTGGCTTCATCCCGTGACTCGGGAGTATTTTTAAAAGATTACCCTCTAGCAATTATTATGGCAAAAGCACAAGCAAGCAGCGCTAAAGCAGCTGCAAAAAAAAGGATAGTGAAAGTTGAAAAT
>JBBJOD010000320.1:0-6092 GCA_037721715.1 Chitinophagaceae bacterium
CAAACAGCGACTACAATGATAACGCGCTGAGCGACCTGCTTGTTGAAAAAGGTGATGCTTACGAGATAAATCTGCAGGTTTTTTATATGTTGAGAGACAGCATTACGGGGTGGCCTGGCGGAAAACCCAATGTTGTTATCCCTTCGCACCCGGAACGCTCAAATCCATACCCCAAAAAATCACTAATTTTTTCTCCTCACCCAGACGACGACATCATTAGTATGGGAGGAACGTTCATGCGCCTGCAAGACCAGGGACATGATGTTCATGTGGCCTACCAAACAAGTGGTAATATTGCCGTTACAGACGAATTTGTTACACGGTTCCTGGATTTCGCCGTAGGGTTCGAAGATCAGTTTGGGATCGACAGTAAAAAATCGCATGAAATTCTTGCAACGGCGAAGGTTTTTTTAAAAGACAAAAAGACAAGCCAGACAGATACACCCGAAATACGGAATATCAAAGGGCTTATCAGGCGTTGCGAAGCCAGGGCCACCTCCAGGTATGTTGGAATAAAAGATGAAAATGTTCATTTTTTGAACCTTCCTTTTTACGAAACAGGAACCATTGAAAAAAAACCTTTGGGTGAAGAAGACATTATCATCACCATGGAACTCTTGCAAAATATACAACCTCACCAGGTTTATTGTGCCGGCGATTTGGCAGACCCGCATGGCACTCACAAGGTTTGCCTGGACATCATCTTCGAAAGCTTTAAAAGATTAAAAGCACGGGGAGAAGAATGGGTGAAGCACTGCTGGATCTGGTTATATAAAGGTGCATGGCAGGAATGGGATATCAGCGAGATAGAAATGGCTATTCCTATGAGCCCCGACCAGGTAATGAAGAAAAGATTTGGGATCTTCATTCACCAGTCACAGAAAGACATGGTACCTTTCCAGGGAAGTGACAACCGTGAATTCTGGCAACGGGCGGAAGAGAGAAACCGCAGCACCGCAGAGTCATACGCCCAGTTGGGACTTACACATTATGCTGCGATGGAAGCTTTTGTAAGGTGGCAATGTTGATGAGCTGTTATCGGTCGGCTAGCAGCTATCAGCTATTAGCTCTTGAGTTATCATTGGGTGTAAAGTCGACCTGCTGGCTGTAGACAGGTTATTGCAGAGCAGGTGGAAATCACAAATAGCTTTTAATATTTGCGTTTTTTCAAGCCTATTCAGCACCTGTCAATGCTATCGTCTTGTTTCAAAAAAACATCGCTCAAAGGCGATGTTTCCTGATTTTTTACAATCGATAATTCCTTTCAAAATAACATGAACGATAATCTTTTGCTGATACCAGAAGGCTGAGAGCTAACAGCTAATGGCTGACAGCGAAATCAATCTTCCGTTTCCATAGACGCTTCAATATTAATGTAGGTGACCGCAATGTCTGTTAACAACTGGTCAGCCTCTTTTTCTTCGAGCAACGTCTCATGCAGAATTTCTGCAATATCATTTCTTTTCAGTGTTTTTGCCAGTTGGGTCAAACAACCATACGTAGCAATCTCATAGTGCTCTACCTTCTGACCGGCGAAAATCAAGCCTACATCTCTTGTCATGGTGTTAGAGTCTGTATCGCCAATGATACCTTCTCCTTCTGCTGTAATGCCAGCCATCGCCTTGCATTTTTTGGTAGTGGCTTTTTCATCCAATAATTCAAAAACCTGCTCTAAACGAGAAACATGTACCAATGTAGCGTTCAGGTGTTCTTCAAACGCCTGCTTCAGCTGGCTCGTGGTAGCAGCCGCGCTCATCTTAGGCAATGTTTCTACCAGGTGTTTCTCTGCCCAGTAAATGTCTTGTAGCTCTTCCACAAAAAATTCCTGTAACAATGATTGTGTGCCTCGATTTGCAGAACCCGACGTAAACGGGTTTGGAAAGGAACCAAAATTCTTGTCCTGTCCGAAACTGCTATCTGTTGTATTCTCCATAATGGTAAGTTTTGTTTTTTAATGATATGAAAAGATTATGCCAGCAGAAAAAGAGTCTGGTTCCCTCCGTGAGAATTTTAGTGAAACTTTTTAATCAGCATTCGCTTAAGCTTAGCGGTATATTAATTGCCAGGCCACCGTCTGAAGTTTCCTTGTACTTCCTGTTCATATCCATAGCGGTATCCCACATCGTTTTGATCACTGCGTCTAATGAAACTTTCGCATAATCAGGTGAACTCTGTAATGCCAACTGCGACGCCGTGATTGCTTTAATTGCACCCATCGTATTACGTTCGATACAGGGGATCTGTACGAGTCCGCCAATCGGATCGCAGGTCAACCCCAGGTGGTGTTCCATGGCGATTTCTGCAGCCATCAAGGTCTGCCTTTGGGTTCCGCCAAGGCATTCAGTAAGCCCGGCGGCAGCCATAGCCGACGAAACGCCGATTTCGGCCTGGCAGCCCCCCATCGCTGCTGAGATGGTAGCACCCTTTTTAAAAATACTGCCTACCTCGGCGGCAGTTGAAAGAAATTGAACGACTTTGTTTTCGTTCCAGTCTTCGCAAAACAATATAAGGTATTGAAGTACAGCCGGAATAACACCGGCGGCGCCATTGGTGGGCGCGGTTACTACCCTTCCAAATGCAGCATTCTCCTCATTCACCGCCAAAGCAAAACAGCTAACCCAATCCAGAATATACTTGAACTGCTGACCTCCCTCGCGAATGGCCACTATCCATGAATTGTAATCCTTGTAATACCTTGCGCCTATCAGTTTTTTATTCAGTTCCGCGGCACGGCGTTTCACATGCAACCCCCCCGGCAGTGTTCCCGTTGCATGACAGCCCCGGTACATACATTGAGACATCACCCGCCAAATATTCAGTAAGCCCTCCCTTGTGAATCTTTCCTCTCGCCACGTTAGCTCATTTTCCATGACTATTTCACTGATGGATAAGCCCGATTTCATGCACCAGTGTAACAGGTCTTTGGCATCATTTATGGGAAATGGCAATACTGCATTTGAAGTTGCACTACCTGGTTCGCCTTCCTGCTTTATAAATCCACCGCCTATCGAATAATAAGTTTCAACTATCTGCGATCCGTTAAGGAAACTGGCCAGGAAAGTAAGTGCGTTGGGGTGGTAGGGAAGCGATTCGGCAAAGAGAAACTCGATATCTTCAGTAGGGTTGAAATCAATTTCATGCCTGCCATTCAGGATAAGCTTTTTCATGGTCCTGATATCATCCATTTTAGCCTGGATATTATTTACGTCGAAACTTACCGGGTCATCACCGCTTAAACCAAGTTGTATGGCGATGTCTGTACCGTGACCAATGCCCGTCTTGGCCAGGGAGCCATAGAGTACTACTTTGATCTCCTTTACTTCGAAAATGTCATAGTTCGTTTCAATATGCTTTAAGAAACGCTCGGCGGCTCGCCATGGACCGAGGGTATGAGAACTGGATGGGCCCACTCCTATTTTGAACATATCGAACACTGAAATGGCATCGTGTTGCAATTGACTCCGGTTTGAGACAAAACTACGCGAAACAACTGTTAAAATCAGGGGAATCTAAACAGAAAGGGCAGGGTGATCATCGAATATACTAGTGCAGCCATCCGGTTACTGGACATCAATCAGGTCAATATCAAAAATCAGTACAGAGTTGCCCGGAATACCCCGGTAATCAGCAGGACCGTAGCCTAAGGTGGGTGGCACATAAAGCATGATCTTACCGCCTTTTTTAACCAGTGGAAGTCCGTTTTTCCAGCCGTCAATCAGGGTTGCCAGGCTAAAAGATACCGGAGTGGTTGCTTTATCAAAAACATTCCCATTGGTATAACTACCCTTGTAGGTAATATACACAGAAGAACAACTTGTTGGTGCAATCCCTGAACCTTCGTTTATGATTTTATAATACAAACCACTGCAGTGCTTCACCGCCGTCAAATTATTGGTTGCCAGGTAATTTTCCACCATGTTAGTTTCTGAATCGGCAGCCTTCAATGCACAAGGGTCGTAAGCACAGCCTACTGCATCCTTATCTCTTTTCATACACGCACTGGTAAAAAACAAGACACCTATTAATACCAAATAAACAGATCTTATCATAATAAAAGTTTCAAAGATTATCTCCTACGACTGAAATTAGGTGTAATTCGCTGCTTGCAGCTAAAATTTATCGGTTTGCTCCCGGGCTTTTAATTCAAGGTATTTCTGTTCATACATATCCCATTTATGGCGCTTTGAGAAAATGGCAATAAACGAAATGATCAAGAACAAAGCAATGATAAGTACCAGTGGGTTAAAGTTGTGATTGTTCATCTGTCCGTTCAAAACCATTTTCGCTCGTTTAAACCAGCCTGACAAGAAATTGACCAGGATGGGTATACCGAATAACATGCCAAGCGGAAGCCCTACCAGCCACTGCTTTACCGTTTTTTTTTCGGTGTCACGGTTCTGCTCCCAATAAATCATAAATTTTTTCTCTTCCTCAGAAAACATTTTTATTTACAAAGTTAGGGGCTTTCTTCGTGTGAGCTCGTTTCTGATTCATTATTTGCTTCAACTGATTTTATGCTTAATTTGCGCTGAAAATTTTCATTTTGAGATTTGATTTATTACTAGCCCAGTATCTTTATAAAAATAAAAAATTGAACCTGCCTGGTATTGGCAGATTTGAAGCCGATAGTTCAGTATACGCCCCTGAAGATAACGAAAAGCAGAAATCCTCGCTGGAAGGCATTACCTTCCATGAGACCACGGTTTCAAAAGCCGATGAGGATTTAATAGACTTTATAAAAGACCAAACGGGCAAGATGAAACCGCTCGCTGTTTCCGACCTCGAGTCTTACCTTACCCTGGGCAAGCAATTCCTGTTTATTGGTAAGCCTTTCTACCTGGAAGGTATCGGCACATTGCAACTTGCAAAAAGCGGCCATTTCGAATTTATTCCCGGCGAATACATTACTACAAAACTGGAAGACCCCAACATTGAACGAAGCGAAGGCAAGAAAAGGTCAGTGCATGAAGAAGATCGAATGCTGCAGGAATCGAACACTAATAACATAAAAATATTATTCCTGTTCCTTGGCATTGTTGGGGCACTGACGCTTGTGGCCTGGGGTGGGTATCATCTCTACAATATGAATTTGACCGAACAAACAGCATTGGAGGCTAATTCTTTGAAGCCACAGGAAGATTCTACTTATTCGTTGCTATCTACCGATAGCATCAATGAACTGGTTGGCGACCAGCCTTATTCTACATCAGCCAGCGAGGTACCCATCCCGCTTCCTCCGGGTATTAATGAATATAAATTTATAGTTGAAATAACACAGGATAAATTAAGGGCCTATAATCGCTATAAAGACTTAAGGTCTTACGGCAACAAAATCGAAATTGAAACTGCGGATTCAGTAAATTACAAACTATTCTACTCAATACGAACTACTTCGTCCGATACACTGAGAATTCGTGATTCATTAAATCGCTGGTACTACAGGAATGATGATATTATGAGAGTTACTATAGAATAATTAGTAAATATGCGTCCTTCCGCGAATGATTGGATAACCAAATTAGCGCTCACAAGCCATATAGAAGGTGGCTATTTTAAAGAGATTTACCGATCTCACTTATTAATTTCCCCTGACCAAACAGCTACTACTTTAAAGGGACCGCGGAATGTTTCCACCAGCATTTACTTCCTGATGGAACAAGGGCAATTTTCTGCATTTCACCGTATTGCTTCAGACGAACAATGGCATTTTTATTTTGGCGATCCGTTAGTAGTGTATGAATTATCAATTGAAGGAAAACTCAATGAGTACCTGCTGGGTAACGACACAGAAAAAAATCAAGATTTTCACTGTATTATTAAGGCAGGCAGTTGGTTTGCAGCAAAGCCTGCCAGCGGAAGTGAATATTGCCTGGTTGGCTGTACAGTATCGCCGGGTTTTAACTATGAAGACTTTGAATTAGCTGAACCTGATTGGCTGATCAAACAATACCCTGCACATAGGGACTTGATCAGTACACTTACCAGGTGAACGCAGTTTGTAGCTATGGGTTATGAGTTATGAATTATGAGTGGTTTGCACTACCTGGCAGGTTTGACCGGGTTTTACTACTAGTACCCAACACCTCATCTCA
>JBBJOD010000321.1:0-6080 GCA_037721715.1 Chitinophagaceae bacterium
AAGAGTAAAACTAAAGAAATTATATCCGTCAATCTATGATTGACATGACACTAGTCTATATTGTTGATGATCCTTGGCTCAGTGTGAATCAGCTGCCTGGTGCCGCAATGGATAGTTTAGAAATTTTTTGCAATAGGATTTAAATGGTGTTAAAAATACAGGAAGAGGCTGAACGATGGGTGTAAGTCTCTTCTTGTATTTTAATTTTAATTGCGTTAGGACTTTGCAAGAGAGGGGTGCCTATCCGTGATTATAAAGTCGTATTAACGAAGTGCTTAAGATAACCTGCATGCACATGCGAAGTAACGCAGTTGACATGTAAGCTAGTTACAGCTTATTGAATCTCAGCGGCAGTTTGCACATCCGAAGTAATACCAGGCGGCAATTCTATCAAATTGAAATTTCGAAAATGAATTTCAGCTCCTTCCGATTCCAGGCAGAGGTAACCTTTTTTTAATGACGACTTGCTTATTCCGTTAACAAATTTTCCATTTACGGAAAGTTTCACCACACCATCCACACAAACTACATCATAAGTGTTCCATTCGCCCTTTCCTTTACAACGGTTTTCGATGGACTTACTCCTGGTACCCCTCGGGTTATCCGGAACGGTCGTTACACTTCCAGCGCCGAAGAGTTCGCCGTGCACATAAGCTATGGGAGGTGTTTCACCGTCTTTTTTGTTGATGTTCACCCAATCGAGTTCCAGCATTTGTACTTCAACACCAGAAGGGAGACGATTTTTTTCATCAGGTCTTGCATCGCACCAGACAAAGACCCCTGAATTGCCACCGGGTTCAATATGTTTCCACTCCACATGCAATAGAAAATTTTCATACTGCTTTTCTGACCGCATCACACCGATGGGATGACCTGTTGAAATCAACATACTTTTATTGACCTTCCACGTATCTGGTCCTGTATTGACGTTAACCCATTTCATTGGCTCTCCTTTTAAACGGCGATTGGAATTTACATCAGACATGATTTTCCTGGTGCCAAAAGTAATTTCAGAAGGCCGGTTTTGAGAAATACCGTTTATTCCAGTTAATATAAAAGCCGTCAATAATAGGAGAACTTTAAATATCGCTTGAAGAGTGTAATGCATATTCTAAAGGGTTGTAAGAGAATTTCAAAAAAGAGGCAGCCAGCCAACAGCAGCAAGCTCCAGAAAAAGAAAGTTGCTGCCATTGTTCAGCTGATAGCTGAGGCTGGTAGCTAATCATCAGACAACCTTGGTGTTACCCGGCCTGGCTATCGGAGCAGTGGGCCAATCAAGGTCCCATGCATATTTGTCTATCTCTGGTCCCATCACCTGGTTTGAATTGATAGCCTGCTCCCAGGTAATAGACTGCCCACTGTATCCTACCATCCTGCTGAGGATCGCGAGCATGGTGCTATTCGCCATTGACTCCCCGTCGTTGATAGGTTTTCCGTTACGAATGGATGCAAAAAACTCGTCGTGTTCCGTTTGGTACATATTGTTGTTCCCTCCAGTGTATGTCCAGGCATTTTTACCTTTGATCTCATATTTGCGACCTATGATCATATTAGCGGTTCCAAGGGAACCGGCGATATCCACCGTGTTACGATTTGCACAACCAGTTTGTTGACGGCAAAAATGGAAACCTTTGGCACCATCGGCAAACTCATACTCAATGGCAAAATGGTCATAAATGTTACCATACTTCTCATCAATCCGCACCTGGCGGCCACCTGAACCTATGGCGCTAACAGGCATTTTATCACCCATCGCCCAGGCCATCAGGTCAATGCTATGCACTGCCTGTTCTACAATAAAATCTCCTGAGAGCCAGTTATGATAATACCAGTTCCTCATTTTATAAGTCATATCACTCCAATCAGGTTGTCGTGATTTGTGCCATAATTCGCCTCCATATCGCGATGTTGAAATGGTCATTATATTGCCAATGTCTCCGTTTAAGACTTTACCAAAAGCCGCCCTGTTTGCCAAATCGCGGCGAAAACAAAAGCCTGACATTACAGACAAATTTTTTGTCTTTGCATTTTCTGCAGCAGCCAATACTTTTCTTACACCTGGTGCATCTACAGCAACCGGTTTTTCACAGAATACATGCTTACCCGCTGCAACAGCCGCAGCTAAATGGTCTGGGCGGAAGTTTGGTGGGGTCGTTAACAGCACCACATCAACACCGGAATCAATTACTTTCTGGTACGCATCAAAACCTATAAATTTATTTTGCTGGCCTACTTTAACTCTTGCAGGCTCCTCCTTCAACAATGCGGCATACGATTCATTGAGGCGATCCGGGAAAACATCACCCATCGCTGTTAATATAACATCAGGATCTGCCCTTAATGCCTCCAGGGCTGCACCACTTCCACGTCCGCCGCAACCAACAAGTCCTACCTTTAAGACCGGCTTTCTTACACCCAAAGCCATGGCAGGTAATCCCATGCCAATTGCAATAGAGCTTCCTATTGCTGCCGTACCGGCATCTTTGATGAAGGAGCGGCGATTTGTATTACGGAAAGAAGATTTGTTTTGCATGATAGCTTGATTGTTTGAAAGAAATGTTGTTAAAGTTAGTATTATTTTGAAAGACCTGGATCGGCTATAAAATTCTTGTAGACCCTTTCAACATGACCAGGGGTAGCGGCTTTGTAGTTTAACAGGTGTTGGCTACCAGGAAGGTGATGCCAAATGTTTCTCGAAATAGCTGACGGTTGAAAGCTGATGCCTGTTAGTAAAGCTTCCAGGAATATATGGTTTTAAATGTCAAAATATTTTGCAATGCTAATTATAGGGACACTAAGAAACACTGTGTAACTTTGTGTATAAATTGTTCGTTCAAAGGAGTCTAAAAAAGTTTAAAAAACTAATAATTTTTTATGAGAAAGGAAATTATTTTTCTGACCGCATCATTACTCTTCCTGTCGACAATTTGTGAAGCCCAAAAGTCCCGATGGGTCACTCTTTTTGATGGTGGATCCACCAATAAATTCAGGGGTTACAATATGAAGACTTTTCCCGATAAAGCATGGCAGGTGGAAGATGGCGCCCTGGCTACGCAAACAGGCGTACCGAATATCGACCTGGTTACTAAGGAAGCGTACAAGAACTTCGAACTGCAATTTGAGTGGAAAGTATCTAAAGCCGGCAACAGTGGCGTGTTCTTCCACATGCAGGAATCGTTGGCACATGAGTCGGGAAATGGAAACAGCCCCAACTGGCTGGATAATTTTGAGATGCAATTGCTCGACGACATCGATTTCAACGACAAAGATCCGATACGTTCAGCAGGTTCCTTATACGACCTGATCGTGCCTACAAACAAACAGTTAAAACCGGTAGGTGAATATAATAGTGCAAAATTACTTGTAAAGGGCAACCACGTGGAGCACTGGCTGAATGGTAATAAAGTTGTTGAGTACGAAATGGGATCACCGCAGATGGTAACGCTTCTCCAGGAAAGTAAATTCAGCGAAAATTCAAAATATGGACAGTCACCTAATGGACTGATCATGCTTCAGCACCATGGGCAAAAAGTAGGGTTTAAAAATATAAGGGTAAGAAGATTGTAAGCCGGTTTATCAATGGCTCCTCTTGGTTTGGAAGCTTCGTTCATGACCACTTGCCGGTATACTCACCGTATACTTTCTGCCATCCGGCGTAACGGTAAGTTTTACAAAATTCGCTTTACAGTCTGCTTCCATGTTTGCAATGTATTCACTTCCTGTATTATAAGTAGAATCCTTGCGGATGTTCTTATGCAACTGGTATTGTGCCTGGATTGACGGTGTGTTACGCAGCGAAGTAATAGTTTCGGGCCCACATCCCTTTTGTGTGCCATTGCCCATGACACTTACCGTTGGTGCGAGTGCTTTGATAAGTAAAGGGTTATTACTTTGATCCAGGCCATGATGATTGACCTGGTACACATCTACTGATCCAACAATGTTTTTGGGACAAACAAGGGTTTTTTCGATGTTCCATGACAGGTCGCCGCCATCGAAAAACCGGAATGGACCATAATCCATCAGCAGTACCTGGCTATTGGCATTGTCTGATCTGTCAACAGCCTTATCTAAAACATTTTCACATCCACTGACAGATGCCGGAGTTTTGACAACAGGCACAAACTGCTTATCGGCACCTGCAAACTGTAACGATAATTTTTGAAATCCTTTTGGCAAATTTTTAAGCTGGATCGTAGCACCCGGCCTGATCAGCGACCGCTTTTTAACAGCCATTTTGCGATAAGCCTCAACGACAGCGCCCAGGTTTTTGTCTTGAGCCAAACTGTCTGGAACTCCTTTGTCTATCACTTCGATTACGGGCATTTTAGACGCCAGTAGAGCGGCACCACCGAAATGATCATTGTGCCAGTGCGTAATTACCAGGTGATCGATCTGGCTTAGTCCGGCTACATGATGGGCCACTTCGTAAATGCGATCAGAATCGCGTCCACCAGGGTTGCCGGCATCAATCAATATTGATTCGCCAGCTGGTGTTACAATCAGCGTGGCAGCTCCACCTTCAGTATCTATCCAGTATATGGTCAGGTTAGCGGTAGCGTTCACCTGATCCGGGCAGCCTGCAGGTGATCCCGCCATTAGTACAAGGGTTATGGAAAGGAGCCCGGCGTAGAAAATCTTAGCTATTTTCATATTGACAGTCAATTAAACAGGTGCAACCTATCAGTAATAAAAATACTCACCAATTATTTTACCATTTTTAATCCTGTAAGTGCATATTTCTTCCATCATGGAACGGCCCCTTCCTTTCATAGACATATCCATGGAAAGAGTAAATGCGATGGCATTGCTGGCTACTATTGGTTCTCCAACGGTACACCCATGCATTTCATCCACCATCGATTGAAACTGGTTGCCTTTTTCAATAATATTATTGAGGCCAACTGTTTCTTTTGGAAAACCAGACGTTTCATCCGGTTCAACGCTAACGGCATCATCGGCATACAATTCTTTTTGTGCCTGTTCAAACTGGCCTTTGCGGCAATAGTCAACAAGGCGTTCTGCTATCTCTTGTGTTGTCATTTCAATTAATTTTAAGAAAAGTACAAAGGAAAGTCGAGTAAATAAAGTTTGTGGAATTGATTAACTAAAGACCGAAGAAAATCCAGGCGTCGTATCCATAGTAGTATGTAATTCAAAAACTGAAGCTGGGAGCGCTACTTATTCCCAATAACAACTTTATTCCTCGCAATTTTGGCCAGCCATTTTGGCCATTCTGCCTCTTCTGTTTGAAGGGTGATTGGGTTAGGCAAAGAAATGTTGTCTCCTGCCTTCACTGAAATAGGACTTTCTGCAATAACAACCCAGTCTTGCCGGCCAGGAAAAGGAACATTTTTGTCCTCACGCACATAGCCGATGGTATTCCCTTTAATGGTATTGTTAATGAAGTTTTCTTTGGGAACCTTACTGGCATTCCAGATGCAACAGGCGCCCCAGAACCTTTCAGACCTTGTGCCATCCGGGTACATGCCCGAACTGATCATCGTATTATCGTAAAAGTGAATATCATGACCGGCCGCGATATTCATGCTGGCATTACAGGTGCTGATAACCTGGTTTTGGTAGGCATTAATAAACTGCGACATTGTCTCCAACGTGCTGGACGCCGGATCGCCATCTATCGTGACACCGCTGCCTACATAAGCATCTGCTGTAGAAGGGAATGGGTAAGCGCCCTTGATATAATTGTTATGGATCTTGTAGGGCGCGCCTGGTTTGCCGCCACTATTAAAAATATTGATGTTGTCTTCTACATGAGAACTGTCAGGCATGTTCTCTATCTGGTTCCAGCTTATCTCACCTGCAATTTTCGAAACTGAGTTAAATTGAATGGCTGCCCGGTGCTCACCTGCTGAAGAATCGCCTTTGCTTTTATCAGTATTTCGAATAAGGTTATACCTGATCACAACAGATTTCGAATTTGAATCTGTATGATCAATCAATAGCCCTCCTGAATGTTCAATGTAATTACTTTCAAAAATTAAAAAATTAGGCTGGTAATTATTAAGTGCCCGGCCCCATTGTTCCGCTTTTGGCGGCCGGATTCCATCGAGGCTGTT
>JBBJOD010000322.1:0-6072 GCA_037721715.1 Chitinophagaceae bacterium
ATTAAAATACAAGCAGGTAATCGGCTTTACAGGAAGTGTTTTTTTGATTTTGATGGGTTCATATTTTGTTTTTTTCAAAAAGGTGAACTACAAAGAAGACCTGAAAAGCAGGAACTTCAAAAAAGGCGCCATTGCCAGGGTCGCGGTTTCCGGCTTTTTGATAAACACCCTCAATCCCAGCGTTATTTTCTTTTGGCTGTTAAATGCGACTGCGTTTGCCGCTACTCACACATCACGGCAACGAATAACTGTTTTTAGTGTATGCCTGCTGGTAAATATGTCTGCGGATATCGGAAAGGTATTGATGGCAGGAAAGCTCAGTAAACAGCTGACGCTACGTAACCTGAAACTGATCAACCAGGTGTCTGGTATCCTTCTCATTTGTTTCGGACTGGCCTTGTTTTATGGTGCTTTTTTCATGGCAATAATAATACCTTCGGCTCTTTAACAAAAGAATAATCAGTGCTATGACCCGTTCAAACTAACTTAGTTGAGACATGCGCAGTTTTTTCCTATTAACGGTATTTGCCTCCCTTGCGGTTACCGGTTTTTCACAGCCATCAGATTTCATTTCCGTGAAAAAAAGGAACAACCGGACACTAAGATCTTATTTTACAGGATCTGCCATCTCCTGCCAAACTGTGTACGGAAACTACCTGGGTGGTATGGTATATGCAATAAGGAATGATTCCGTTTTTATCAAGGAATACGATGTGCGGTCAGGTCCTAATATGTGGGGTGTTGCAAAAACAGATACCCTCGGAACTTATGTTGTAGGAGTTCATTACAAGGATATTGAAGTAGTTGATATAAAAAAGAGGCAATCATTCGGATATATTAGAAACGGTACCCTTTTAATTGTTGGGGGCCTGGGTTATGCCGTGCTAAACATAATAAATGGAAAATATTTGAATGAATCTATCACCGGGCCGGAAAACAGGAAAAGCCTAGGTATTGCACTGGGTGTAGCAGGCACAGGATTTTTGATGAACCGGTTGTATAAATACAATAACAGTAAGAAAAGGCGATACAGGATTGAATACATTCGCATGGAAATGAGAGCACTTTAATTCTTACTTGTCATAACGTTGGCCAATAGCCGATTCAGCGTTCGTAATAACACTTTAATATAGCAGTGAACAGGATAATGAAGAAAAGAGGATTTTTACGGCGAACCTGGCGTATTCTTAAAAAGATTTTTCTGCTGCTTTTTATCGGGCAATTTGTTTACGTAGTCGTTTTGAAATGGATCTCACCCCCTGTCACCATCACGCAGCTACTCAGCCTTATCAGCGGTAGCGGCTTGCGACGCGACTACATCAACTGGAATGAAATGCCAGTTTCCGCCAGGCTTGCAATCATTGCCGCAGAGGACCAGTTATTCGCCGATCATAGCGGATTCGACTGGAAGAGCATCGAAAAAGCGATGGCGTATAATAAAAGGAAACCAAACCGGGTTCGCGGAGCAAGTACCATCAGCCAGCAGGTTGCAAAAAATGTTTTTCTTTGGCAAGGCAGAAGCTGGATGCGAAAAGGGCTTGAGATGTACTTCACTTTCATGATCGAATTGATCTGGGGAAAGAAAAGGATATTGGAAGTGTATCTGAATGTTGCGCAAATGGGCAATGGAGTGTTCGGAATACAGGCTGCGGCTGAAACAAATTTTAAAAAACCTGCTCTGAAACTTTCAAAAAAGGAGGCGGCCATGATAGCAGCTTGTTTGCCAAATCCTGGAAGATACAAAGTGCGGCCCGTTTCTCCTTACGTTGCCGCAAGATATTCATGGATAATGAAGCAGATGAATAACATCGGTACAGACCCTGATATCAGAAGAATAATCCGGTAGTGTGTGTTTTAAACCTGCCGGACCTTCGGGATCTACCAGGTTAGGAGCTGATTTTTTACCGAACCAACAGTTTAAACAGCGTGCTGTTTAACGAAGGATCTATTACCAGCGAAGTGGGCAAGGAGAAACATGCCATGTACTCGCCCCTTGGAAGGTCTAATTTGAAACTGCATACAATATCTTGTGCTGGTTTTGAGATATCAGCCAGTCGGATGCCTGTTGAAAAGTTCCTGGTTTTTGTTTCAGTGGTAAACACCAACAGATCCACTGTACTGTTAAGAAATCTTGATGTTTGAAAAGTCTCCAGGTACGAAATTGGT
This sequence comes from Chitinophagaceae bacterium, assembly GCA_037721715.1. Taxonomy (GTDB): domain Bacteria; phylum Bacteroidota; class Bacteroidia; order Chitinophagales; family Chitinophagaceae; genus JADCRZ01. The sequence goes on from JBBJOD010000322.1 coordinate 2,167, forward strand.
GTTAAAATATGTAACCGGCACCCGGAAATTTTTTCGTTGATAGACACTGGGTTTTTTAAAGTGATGATTTGCAATTTGGAAAAACTATAAAATGAGTCAACTATCAGAAGTCCTGTCGTTCCTTTCACTGTCTCCATGCGATCTTTATAATAATCATAAGCATATCCTGAAATAGCAGCAACCCTTTTTCCAAATAATGAATCTTCAACCGGCCAGTAATTATAATTATTGCGCCTGTAGAAAGGCGTATTTAAAGAGAAGGAAGGAACGCCTGAATAAAACCAATACTTACTTGCTTTCTGATAGGAATTAATAAATACAACAGGAAGCCCTTGTGTTTTTTTATAAATGCTTTCGGCCCACTGCTGGTTTTTATGGAATTCGTCTTTAGACATAAATTTAAGTGGTGCCATGTTGAACAACATATACAACCTCATAAAAAAAATAAGTAGCAAATTAACCGGAACAAACCAGATCAGGATACGTTTCCATTGCTCTTTATTGATTAAATATTGGTGACTTAAAACGATAAGCGGAATAAGCGCTGGTAGGGTCCAGTTTGCTTCCACTCTTCCTTTGATGGTACTGGCAAGAAAAAAAATGTAGATGCCTGCCATACAAAATTTTAAAGACCTCTCGAGTTCATTGGTTGCCCTGTATTTGAACGCCGCCCATAAGAGCAACCATCCGGTGAGTGGACCGGGTAAAAGCAGCTGCCCAAGCAGGTATTGTAAGGTGAATCCAAATTGATATTCGGAAGCGTTCCTTCCTAATAAATGATATTGTACTGATGGGAAACCGTGTGTATATTGCCAGTAAAGGTGAGGCAGAAACAATAAGGCTCCTATGCCAGCTGCCAGGTAGGCTTTAAACTTTATCGCTAGTACAGGGTTGGAAAAGAACGTAAATACTATGATGAGTATGCCATGGTATTTTGTATACAATAGCAAAGCCATCACCACACCGAGAAATGTTGCATTTCCGTAAGACATATTACGGGTAAACTTTTCATAGGCTATAAAAAACAGCGCCGCAAAAAACATAAGCGGCAGGTCAGGTACGGCCAGTATACCACCAATTTGTAACAGGCAAATTGTGCAGGCAATGGCGTAAAACAAACCGTCATTTTTCCGGGGAATCAACCGGTATATCAATACGAGCGTGCATGTGCTCAACACTGACATCCACAAGCGCAGGCCAAATTCATTGTGAAACATTGCATAACCAGACCTGATTAGTATTGCAATCATGGGAGGATGGTCAAAATAACCCCATGCAGGATATTTGGAGTACACCCAATAATAAGCCTCATCATCTATAAGTTCTGTACCATATGCCTGGATAAGAGAAAGCAGGAACCATGTAAAAAAAAATAAGCTAACATGATTTTTTCTTATAAAAGCAATAATACCACGCCACATAATGTTTGATTGAGAAGTGATACCTACTGTGATAATTGATTGATTGCATTGGTAGCCATATGCAGCCTCGTTTCATAACTTCCACTTATTTCAGCCCACGGAACATGTTGATGATTTAAAATATTTTTGTAAATTTCATAGAGGGCAAGCCGGTGCTTAAGATCCGGGTATTCCCTTAATTCATCTTTTACCCAGGGCAGATCTACGTTGCATAAAAGGTACATATCATATTTTCTTCTACTAATTTGTTCAAGTATCCAGGCGTGGCATTTCTTAAAAACATATTCACACCAAACTTTCATAACATACATATCGGTATCAAGAAACAGCAGTTCATTAACTTGCTTGTGGCGCGTCATTTCATCTTCACTCGCCACTTGTCCTTTGGCAATGATCAGCAGGTCGTCATATGTATAATTCATCCCATTATCGAGCAGGTATTGTCTGGCAAATTCAGGTACCCAGCTGGTTTGATAGTGCATGGCCAGCTGGGTGCACAATGTGCTTTTGCCAGTTGACTCCGGACCCAGGATAACTATTTTTTTCATTTCAGTATTGGCTCTATTGGATATCAAATGTAGCATGCACCGGATGTTTGATCTTTTTTCGCCAAGCAACCAAACCCCAGAACGCCATCACCAACAGTACCAGGTAAAAAACACTTGTGAACATATAACCTTTTACAAAATAAAGAGGAACAGAAGCAGTGTTGGTAGCAATCCACCAATACCAGCTTTCTACCTTTTTTTTCGCCATCAGCCACATCCCGGTAAAGGCAGAGGCAGATGCCAGCGAATCTGCCCATGGTATGGCGCCGGGGGTAAAGTATTTTTTTGAGATGGAAAGTAAAGTAAACAGCGCGACATAAATGATAATGAAGAACGCGAAATCATATAGCGATTCCCTGCGTGTAGAATTTGAAATAACGACTACATGCTGCTGTTGAGGATTTTTCCTGGTCCATAACACCCACCCATAGATGCTCATGATAGTATAGAAAAGATTTACACTTGCTTCCCCCACCAAATGTCCTTCCAGGCTTAAGTAAATATAGATGACGGTGCTAACAAGGCCTACCGGGTATACCAGTAAATCTTCCTTCCTTGAATACCATACGCTGGCAATTCCAAAAAACACAGCAATGTATTCTAATAAGGTAGTTTGAAGCATCCCGGCTGTAAACTGCTGGTATAGGTGCTGAAGGCTCATGCTATGCAAATAAAATTCAATATTATTACTTTATGATTATAAATTTCTGGTATAGAAACCAGCGAATTGAAAGTATCTTTATCAACAAATAATCAATAAATCAATAAAAATGAAAAGAAATGCAACAGCCGTCTGGAACGGCAGCGGTAAAGACGGCAGTGGTAATCTTAGCACTCAAAGTAGTGTGTTGAGTAAGACACAATATTCATATAAATCTCGATTTGAGCAAGGCGTTGGCACTAATCCAGAGGAACTTATTGCAGCCGCCCATGCCGGATGTTTTTCGATGAAATTGAGTTTCGTATTGGGAGAAGCGGGCTTTACCGCTGATGAAATTGAAACTACATGTGATATAAACTTTGAAAATGGCGCAGTTACTGGATCACACCTGACAGTTAAAGCAAAAGTGCCGGGCGTAGACAAAGAGAAATTCCAGGAATATGCTGCTAACGCTAAAGAGAACTGCCCTATTTCTAAAATTCTCAAAACAACTATTTCCATGGAAGCGATACTTTCTTAGCCTCTACCCAGGCATCCGACGGCTTAGCCGGCGGATGCCTTATTTTTAACACTCACTGCTCACAAAAAAGAGAAACCTATCATATTTCAATTCCTGCATCTTTCATCCACTGCCAGTAACTGATCACTGCTTTTATTTCACGGTAAGAATAGGTATCACCTAATTTTTCCTTAATGGGCGCTACGGCAAAATTCTCAGAGGCCTGCACTTCTTTAAGAAGGAAGCCTACCTTTTCTTTTGACACCAGTTCGTTAATATCCAGTTCGCCTTTTTTTATAAATAGATTCAGGTGTGCTTCAATGGTCCCAACCGTTAATTCACGCATAGCAGCAATTGTTTCCAACGACTTTCCTTCCCTGAATAATTGAAATGTAAAGCGGTTGCTGTCGTTTGATCTTTGTTTGTCGGGTCTCTGTGTTTTCTGATTATTTAAAGGCCTTTTTGTAGAAATCCGGTTTTATACGCAATACCATTTTATCAAACCGAGAAAATCGCCCCCATACTTCCCAATTTTAACATTACCAAAGCCCGGAATTTTTCCTAAGTCGGGCAGGGTAAGCGGCAGGTAACTTGCCAATTCAACCAGCGTCAGGTCGGTGAATATCAGGTCGGGTGGCAGGTGTTCTTTTCTGGCGAGCTGATCACGCAATTGTTTAAGTTCTGTCAAAAGGTCAGGATATATAAAAATTAAATCATCTTTTTTTGAAGGCGCTTGCTTTTTTTCTTTAACAGAGGTTACTAATTGAAGCCGCTGTT
>JBBJOD010000323.1:0-6069 GCA_037721715.1 Chitinophagaceae bacterium
CATTTTCTGTTTCATTCGATGTTATGTGATGTGAGTATAGAACAGGACTGTAATAAATTTATCTCCAGTACCATTGAAGAATTCGGCAGTATTGATATTATAATTAATAATGCAGGTATTTCTATGCGTGCATTAGTTAATGATGCTGATGTAAATGTAATTCGAAAGGTAATGGACGTCAACTTTTTTGGCGCCGTGTACTGCACCAAATTCGCGCTGCCGTCCCTGATCGAAAGAAAAGGAACTGTTGTAGGTGTTTCCTCCATTGCCGGTTACCGGGGGCTGCCCGGAAGAAGCGGTTACTCAGCTTCAAAGTTTGCCTTACAGGGATGGCTGGAAGCATTGCGGACTGAAATGCTGGAAAACCAGGTAAACGTAATGTGGGTTTGCCCTGGATTTACTACCTCCAATATACGGAACGCCGCATTGAACGAAAAGGGCGTTGTACACGGAGAAAGCAAAATGAATGAAGGTAAAATGATGACGGCGGCAGAATGTGCGTTGCACATATTGAATGCGATAGAAAAACGTAAACGTACGCTGGTGCTCACCTTAACGGGCATGCGCACTGTTTTCATGAACAAGTTCTTTCCGTCCCTGACCGACAAAATGGTGTACAAGTTTTTTTTCAAGGATGGAAAGCTCGTTAAATAGATTGTGAGTGTCTCCTTAATGATCCGGTACAATATATACAGGCTTTATCCGTACTTAACAAAACACTGTTTCTGTTAATGGCATTAATAACCCTTACCTCCGATATCGGTCAGCAAGACTACCTGGTAGGTGCGGTTAAGGGACAACTTCTACAGGTAGACCCATCTTTTACTATTATTGATATAACCCACCAGCTGGCGCCTTTTAATTATCCGCAGTCGGCATATGTTTGTCGCAATGCTATCCGCAACTTTCCATCCTTTACCTATCATATTATACTGGTAAACCTGTTTGAGCTTAAACCTGAACAATTATTGCTGGCGTTTCATAAAAGCCAATATATACTTTGTGCAGACAATGGCCTGCTTACCATGATACTGGAAGAAAGGCCCGAAGTTGTCATCGGCCTGCCGATGAATAAGACAAGCATAAAAAATACACTTTATTGTGCCAGTGTTTTTGGAAAAGCGATTGACAATATCGGGAAAGGAATAGCTGTGACCGAGATAGGCGTACCGGATGTAACCATCATGGAAAAAAATCACCTCCGCCCCCTGCTGGGTGAAAACTGGATAGAGGGCCAGATCATTTTCATTGATAACTTTGAAAATGTAATCGTTAATATTACACGCGAAGAATTCGAAGACCAGCGCAAAGGCCGAAGTTTTAGCATCGTTTTCAAACGAGACGAAATTATTGACAGGATTAGCGAAACCTACGCCGATGTATCAGAAGGTGAAAAGCTGGCGCTGTTCAATTCTGGAGGATACCTGGAAATTGCTATTAACAAAGGCAATGCCGCCGGACTTTTCGGCTTACACGGTTTTATGGAGCAATCCCAAAATAATTACCTGCAGAACAGGCTTTACTACCAAACAGTGAAGATCTATTTTGCGTAAAATGGGATGTTAGTTTAGTGATGAGTTATGGGTGATGAGTTATGGGTGATGAGTTATGGGTTGTGCAATCGTATCTAAAATATAAAACGGCCTGACAGTAGCCGGTTCAAGTAATATATCAGCCACTACGCGGATCACGATACCCGAAAACCGATACCCACACACCCATCACTCATCCCTTTACTCCCTCAATTTTACCATTGTACATTGCCCCGTGGCTGGTGTTATCACCAACCACAGTAAGCGACCGAGGCACAAGGTCCGACGGGCGTTACCCTTTTTCAAACAATCTTACAAGGCCCGTTGAAACACTTGCGCCAGATCATGTCCATGATATCATCCATCATTACACTCATAACCCATCACTCCTAACCCATCACTCATCACCCATCACTCATCACTCATCACACATAACCCATCACTCATAACCCATCACTCATAACCCATCGCTCATCACCCATCACTCATCACTCATCACACATAACCCATCACTCACCCCTCCCCCCCAAATTGTTCGTTAAAACAAAACTAAGCTCACCGTCATTTGAATCATACCTTTATATTTGCCAAGTTTTATAAAAAGTAACGTTCTATGAATTTCAATAAAGTCAATAATATAACCGGATGGGTGATTTGTGCCATCGCCTCTATGGTTTATATATTAACCATGGAAGCGAATGCCAGCCTGTGGGATGCTGGTGAATTTATTTCAAGCACTTTTAAAATGCAGGTGCCGCATCCTCCGGGGGCGCCGTTATTCGTTATACTTGGCAGGATATTTATTGTGGTGTTCGGCGGCAGCAATCCTGCCCGTGCTGTTAATCTTCTTAGTGCGTTATGCAGTGGCTTTACCATACTTTTCCTGTTCTGGACTGTCACTCACTTTGCACGTAAAATATATGTAAAAGCCGGCGAAACGGTTGGTTCGCAACAGCTATTTAGTATCATGAGCGCTGGTGTGGTGGGCGCGTTGGCATACACTTTCAGTGATTCTTTCTGGTTCAGCGCGGTTGAAGGTGAAGTATATGCCATGTCTTCCCTGTTCACAGCCCTAACATTTTGGGCGATGTTAAAGTGGGAACATTCCGCCGACACTGCGGGTGCCGATAAATGGATCATTTTTATATTTTTTATGTTGGGCCTTTCTATCGGCGTTCACCTGCTGAACCTGCTTACGATTCCTGCCATCGTTATGATCTATTATTTCAAACGCTTTAAAACGACCAATTGGGGCACGTTCTGGGCGTTTTTGATTGGGTGCATAATTACGGGCTTCATTCAAAAAGTTGTTATCCAATATACTGTTGAAGGCGCTGGTAAGTTTGATGTTTGGTTTGTAAATAATATGGGTCTTCCTTTCTTTTCAGGATTTACATTTTATTTCCTTTTGTTGGGTTTGATGATATACACCGGATTGAGATTGTTCAGGTCTGCCGTGGTCAACAGGACAGCTGTGACAATCTGGATGGCAGCATTCCTTTTCCTGCTGACGTTTCCTTTCATCAAATCAGGAGGTGGCTTTATCGGCTTATTGATTTTGCTGTCTATCACAGTATACCTGCTTACCAACGTTTACCAAAAAATGGGTCCCATTGTAAGACTAAGCCTATGGTGTATCTCATTTATGATGCTCGGTTACTCTACTTACTTAACTACAATGATTCGCTCTAACGCGAATCCTTCTGTAGACATGTACAATGTGGATAACCCTAATTCGCTAGTAGGGTATCTTGGCCGTGACCAATACGGTGACTTCCCGTTGATATACGGGCAGGTATTTACAGCCCAGCCGACGGATTACAAGGAAACGGGGATGAAATATACCAAGGGCGTTAAAAAGTACGATGAGGTAGGAAACGATCTTACCCCTCAATATGCAGCGGAAGACATGATGTTGTTCCCCCGTGTTTGGGATGCAAGCAACGACCAGGGGCATGCTGATTTTTACAAAGACTGGCTTGGACTTGCAGATGATGAAAAACCGACCCAGGCAAATAATATCAGCTTTTTCTTTAGTTACCAGATCAACTGGATGTATCTCCGGTACTTCATGTGGAATTTCGCCGGCAAGCAAAATGATATCCAGGGATTCGGCCCTGGTAATGCGAGGGATGGTAACTGGATATCGGGAATAGCGCCCCTGGACAATATTCGCCTGGGCGACCAGTCAAAAATGCCGGATAGTATCAAGAACAACAAAGCAAATAATAAGCTATTCCTGCTGCCATTGATTTTGGGAATCATCGGCGCAGTTTATCACTATAATAAGAATAAAAAGGATTTTCTGGTAACCGGGTTGCTTTTCTTTTTCACCGGGTTTGCCATTTTACTTTACCTAAACCAGGCGGGTAACCAGCCCCGTGAACGTGATTATGCCTATGTGGGTTCATTTTATGCATTTGCCATCTGGATTGGGCTGGGGGTTCTGCAGGTAAAAGAATGGTTCAGAAAAAAACTGCCGGAGCCAACATCGAATTACCTGGCAACGTTGCTTTGTTTATTAGCCGTACCGGTACTCATGGGCTTCCAGGAATGGGATGACCACGACAGAAGCAAAAAGGTTTTGGCAAGAGACCTCGCCAAAGACTACCTGGAAAGTTGTGCGCCCAATGCCATCCTCTTCACTTTTGGTGACAACGATACCTATCCATTATGGTATGCACAGGAGGTAGAAGGCATCCGTCCGGACATTCGTGTGGTAAACAATAGCCTGTTGGGTATCGACTGGTACATCAACCAGATGCGTTATAAAGTAAACCAGAGCGACCCGATAGATGTAATTCTTACACCCGAACAGATCCAGGGCCGCAACAGGGATTATATTGTTTATAACCCCAGACCGGAAGTAGATCCAAACAGTGCCTATGACCTATATGATGTGATGAAAAATGTAGTGGGCAGCGATGACCCCTCTATGAAGGTGGCACTGCAAAGTGGTGAAAACATTAATTTTATCCCTTCCAAAAAGTTCAAGGTTGGTGTTGATGAAGCACTGGTAAGAAGTAATAAAACGGTGATGCCTACAGATACCGTAGTTCAGGAACTGCTAATAGATATTCCTGAAAAGAAAAATTATATCATGAAGAATGACCTGGCCATCCTGAATATCATTGCCGCAAACAAATGGAAACGCCCAATCTATTTTACAGCACCCTACACAGGTTCCGAACTTGGCTTTGGTCAATACCTCCGCAAAGATGGCCTTAGCTACAGGCTCGTTCCGGTTAAAAACAATTCCGGAATAAATACCGACTGGATGGTAGATAAGCTGATGAACAAATTCGGCTTTGGGAGTGCCAATATCAAAGGTGTTTATTTTGATGAACAAAACAGGCTACACCTGAATAGCATCCGGATGGCTTATGCGGAAGCAGCGGCAAGCCTGGCTGATCAGAATCGAAAGGAAGAAGCAGTGAAGGTACTGAATAAAGCAGATAAGAATATCCTGAATGAAAATCATCCTTATGCAATGGTTAGTAAAAATAACCAGCATAACTATTTTACTTTCAAATTTCTCGAGGCCAGTTACAAAGCCGGCGCGAAAGACATGGCTGACAGGATCTCAAAAGCCCTTCATAAAGATTTCGCCCAGCAGGCGTCGTATTACAATAGCCTGCCAGAACGTAAACAGGAGGCTATGAAACAGGAAATACAGGGTGCAGTGCAATTACAACAAATGCTGGATATGATGGATTCTCAGTACAAGGGAAGCATATTACTGCCCAATGCGGAACAATCACCGGTACTAAGAAGTGGCAGCGACTCAGGTCGAAAGTAACACGGCGCATTTGCTATACCAACCCGGCTGGTTCTGAATGATTAAATAAAGACATCAACAGTGCCTGCCGGGTTTTTTATGGCCGTTTGTTTTAAGACACCACAAAAACCACCTTTGACTTTATTTGTGTAACCATCCATCCGCTAATTCAGCTTTCCATCCCTTAAACTCTGCTTTGGTACAATCCTGAGAAATACCAATGCTACTATTTATAGCTTTGTGAAAATTGGTATAACATGAACTCCTACAACAAATCAGCATATGAATACGCCGCTTTACGTGAGCACATCCATTTTGTTGCTGACATAGGCGATTATAAAAAGGCGCTGAATTTTGCGGTGAAAACCTTACCGCAGGTGACTGATCATTAAAACAAGGATAACCTGGCTTCCATGATCGTAAAATCAAAAGACGGAAGGCCCATCAATTAATTTGCTACGGTCAGCTAATCCGGCTAAAAAAAAGTCTTCCATTACCTATCCATACAGGGGCAGTCCATAACCGGGACCGCCCCATTTTTTTAATCCTTGCTGGAGACCCGGTCAGATAACGTAAAATTCCATTAATGCATCGCAATACCTAAAAACGGTTAATATATGGTGGACCATTTTTTATTTTCGCATGCTCGTTACTGTTACAGCGACTAACTGGTTTTTTCTCTCAAGGCGCTTAGGAAGCTACTCTGCCATCCTAAGTGAATGGCAAAACCTGCCGAAATTGGCCTATAAAATTATTATT
>JBBJOD010000324.1:0-6023 GCA_037721715.1 Chitinophagaceae bacterium
ACTCATAACTCCCTACTTTGCCACCAGTTTCTCGAGAACATAATATACAATAGGGCAAAAACTACTGTTTTTTAAGGTAAGCGGCTGTCTTTTAATAATAACATCTTCGTCAGTATAAGGAAAACGTACACAGTCGGACGGCCTTTCTTCGTAAATGCTGCAGAAATTGTCCGTGCCCAGGAACGGACAGGGTTTGCTCCTGGCAACGTAATCACCGTCTTCGTCTAAACTTAGGTAGCATTCAATAAATTCACTTTCTTTCATCCTGAGGTGTCTGGAGATCCTTTTTATATCGGGCGTTTTAAAACGCGGTGAATAATTGCGGCAGCAATTGGCACAGGTAAGGCAATCGATCTTTTCAAACGCTTCTTCATGTAGAGCAGGCAACCGGTTTAATACCTTATTCTTATCCGTTTTTCTCAAAAAGTTGCCGTAAACCTTCTGCCTTTCTTTCGACTTCTTCTCCCAGTTATTCAGCGTATCATCCTTCATAAATTGTTTGGTATAATCAATTGAAAATAAGTAAAAATATATTACAAAGGGTTTTGTAGTCTGGGCCTTTGTAGGTAATTATGCTGCAAGGTAATAGTATCGCGAAATCCATTACCAGTCTACACCAAATACGTATCCATGGACTCAGTAAGAGAGCAATTGCTTATTTTCATCAGCGCCCCGTTTTATGTAATTATTATATTGCTTGAGATCATAATAAGCAATGTACAACACCGCCCCGCTTACACTTTCAGGGATACGCTTGCCAACATATATTTATTACTGGCCAACAGTGGTCTAGATCTGTTGTTTAGAACAATTTACATAGGAATCCTTGTATTTTTTTATAACAGGCAGGTGTTTCACTTTGCAAACCCGTTCGTATATTGGTTGGTATTAATAGTGGCTGAAGATTTTCTTTATTACTGGTTGCACAGGCTTGACCACGAAGTGAGGCTGTTCTGGGCAGTTCACGTAACCCATCACTCGTCTGAAAATATGAATTTCGCCGTAGGTTTCCGATCGTCCGTTTTTCAACCACTCTATCGTTTTATTTTTTTTATACCACTTTCACTTGCCGGGTTCAGCCCCGTGGATATTGTATTTATCTATTCTGCCACCCAGATCTGGGGCATTTTTGTTCATACGGAGCTGATTACCAAAATGGGATGGCTGGAGTATATGTTAGTGACTCCCTCCCACCACCGGGTGCATCACGCTTCCAACCCCAAATACCTTGATAAAAACATGGGAATGTTCCTTATAATATGGGATAAAATTTTTGGCACTTTTCAACCCGAATTGTGTGCAAATTACTACCAACCTATCAAATATGGACTTACCACTCCTCTCGAGAAGCCGAACGCCCTTTCAATCATTTTTCATGAATGGAACCAGATAAAAAAAGATTGCCTTCGCAAAGACCTGAACGCCGTCCAGAAAATTTATTATGTTTTTGGTCCCCCGGGGTGGAGCCATGATGGAACCAGGATGACGAGCAAAGCACTGCGAAAGAAAGAGTGTTCTGAAGACCTGCCTCTTTTAGAGCCTGGTCATCACCGGCAACCTCATTTTGATCAACAAACGGCGTTTTCAGCCAGGTGCATGAACCCATCGGAAGGCCCGGCAGTATAATTGCACGGGACTTATTGCACCAACGTTCAACAAAAGGCCATTTTTTTGACGCATACATCGTAACTTCGCGCAACTTTGAAAACCTGTATCGCAGGTGCACTTTTGCTCCATATGCAAGTCCGGTAATTGTAGAGAAGCCCGATCAAAACCCATCAACAACATCAGCTAGAAAATATAAATTGATAAATAGTAAGCATAATATGAATCTTTTTGAAGAACAGTCAAATGAGTTCGCTTCCAGGCATATAGGTCCCAGTAAGGAAGAAACGGTTTCCATGTTGAAGACTTTAGGTATCAAAAATATTGATGAACTGATTGACAAAACCATTCCGGCGTCAATACGGCTCAAAGAACCCATGGATACAGAAGGGCCGGTCAGCGAGTTTCAATACCTGCATGAACTACGAACGATAGCCGCTAAAAACAAGGTTTTTAAGTCATATATTGGCCAGGGCTACTACGATACCATCACGCCAAGTGTTATTTTACGCAATCTCTTTGAGAACCCGGGCTGGTACACTCAATATACACCTTACCAGGCTGAGATTGCTCAGGGCCGGCTCGAAAGCTTATTAAATTTTCAGACGCTTGTCAGCGATCTTACAGGATTACCTATAGCTAATGCATCTCTGCTGGATGAAGGTACCGCGGCTGCTGAAGCCATGGCTATGTTATTTAATCAGAAAAACAAAACGGTTAGCATTACGTCTCCCAAATTTTTTGTTGACGATCATATATTTGCCCAAACAAGAGACGTTCTGGTTACCCGTGCTAAACCAATCGGAATTGAACTGGTTTCCGGTGACTACCATTCGGTGGTGTTTGATGATACATTTTTTGGAGGTATTGTTCAGTATCCCAATAACAAAGGCAGTATTGAAGATTACCGCGGTTTTATAACGAAAGCACACCAGGCCAATGCATATGTTGTAATGGCTACCGACCTGCTTGCCCTTACCCTGCTAACGCCACCGGGTGAACTGGGGGCCGATGTAGCGGTTGGCTCATCTCAAAGACTTGGTGTTCCTATGGGACTCGGAGGGCCACACGCCGCTTTCTTCTCCACCAAAGATGAATTCAAAAGAATTATACCCGGTCGAATAATCGGGGTGAGCATGGATGCAACTGGTAATAGGTGTCTGCGTATGGCACTGCAAACCCGTGAACAGCATATCCGCCGGGAGAAAGCTACATCTAATATCTGTACCGCCCAGGCACTACTGGCAAATATGGCTGCTATGTATGCCGTTTTTCATGGCCCGAACGGACTAAAAGCCATCGCAAAACGAATCAGTATACTTGCTCAAACCCTGGCCTCGGAACTTTCAGGCCTCGGTTACGATGTATCGCATGAATACTTTTTCGATTCTGTTACCATAGCTGGCATCGAACTGGCATCTATCCGCGCTATCGCTGAAGAAAAAGAAATCAACTTCTTCTATGCTGATCATGAATTAACTATTTCACTGGATGAAACTACCACCCAAAGCGATGTGATGAACCTGGTTGGTGTATTCGCGGCCGCCAGGGAAATTTCTACGTTCAGTGCCAGTTTCGATAACGAGGGAAGCCTTAACAACATACCGTCTTCCTGCACACGCACTTCAAATTTCTTAGCGCACCCGGTATTCAATAGCCATCATAGTGAAACAGCCTTGATGCGTTATATGAAGTTGCTTGAAAACAAGGATCTATCGCTCGTTACTTCCATGATACCGCTTGGTTCCTGTACCATGAAGCTGAATGCAGCCTCTGAATTGATCCCGGTGAGCTGGCCGGAGTTCAGCAAGCTACACCCGTTTGCTCCGGAAAACCAGTGGACCGGTTACAGACAGATTACTGGCGAATTAGAAAAATGGTTAAGCAACATTACGGGTTTCGTAGCAACCTCACTGCAGCCAAATAGCGGCGCACAAGGTGAGTATGCCGGCTTGCTGGCAATCCGCGCTTACCACGAAGCGAGGAATAATTCTAACAGAAATGTGATTCTAATACCCATTTCCGCTCATGGTACCAACCCGGCTTCAGCGGTAATGGCCGGCTTTAAAGTGATGGTTACAAAATGTGATGAATCGGGTAATATAGATGTAGCGGATCTTACGCTGCACGCCGAAAGACACAAAGAAGAACTGGCAGGCCTGATGGTCACCTACCCTTCTACCCACGGTGTTTTTGAAGAAAGTATCAAAGAAATTTGCCAGTTAATTCATGATAACGGTGGACTGGTGTATATGGACGGAGCCAATATGAACGCACAGGTAGGCTTAACTTCCCCCGGTACAATAGGAGCGGACGTTTGCCATCTAAACCTGCACAAAACCTTTTCCATCCCTCATGGCGGCGGTGGCCCTGGAATGGGTCCAATCTGCGTCAATGAAAAACTGGCTCCGTTTTTACCCGGGCATGTTTTCAATACTTCCTACGCAACAGACGGTGTAAAGAGGCAGCACGCCGTGGCGGCAGCTCCATTCAGTTCAGCCAGTATATTATTGATCAGTTATGCTTATATCAAAATGCTGGGTGCCCCGGGTATGAAATTATCTACCCAATATGCCATATTAAATGCGAATTACATGAAGGCAAGGCTGGAGAAATATTTCAAAATATTGTATTCCGGTAAAAATGGTACCTGTGCACACGAATTCATCGTTGACCTGAGGCCATTCAAACATTCAGCCGGTGTAGAAGCAGAAGATGTGGCTAAACGACTGATGGATTATGGCTTTCATGCGCCGACCTTAAGTTTCCCTGTGCCGGGCACCATTATGATTGAGCCTACTGAGAGTGAAAGTAAGGCAGAACTTGATCGCTTTTGCGATGCGCTTATCAGTATACATGGAGAAATAAAAGCAATTGAAGAAGGCAAAAGCGATAAATCAGACAATGCCCTTAAACATGCACCTCACACTTTGCAGGTTATCACTGCAGATGAATGGAAGCATTCTTATACCAGGCAGCAGGCAGCATTTCCGGTAGAGTACTTGAGGGTTAATAAATTCTGGCCCGCTGTTTCAAGAGTGAATAATACACACGGCGACAGAAACCTTATCTGTACCTGCGAGCCAATGGAACGGTATATGGAAGTGGCAGAAGGGTTACTAGGTCAGTAATAGCTCCTTCAATGGTGGAATGAAGGAAGCAGCCTATCCAATATAATTTCATTTTCTGCCGGAATGAACAGAAAATGCAGCTCCGGCATTTAAAAAGCTGACCTGGCATTAAATTTAACGTCAATTAAAACATGAACTATCCAGTTAAAATAACGAATAATTCCCCGGCAACTTCTTTTATCAATCCGTTTCAAACCTTTTGGATGGGCGGTTATGAATGTACAGACAAATTAAATGCATATGGACACAGGGTTGATTTTCTCCATGTGACGGGCCACTTCGAGATGATAGACCAGGATTACCAGCTATTAAAACCCTTTAACATAGGCAGTGTGCGCGAAGGCATCCGCTGGAGTCATATTGAGAAGACACCTTACCAGTATGATTGGAGCACAGTCGGTCAAATGATGGACCGTGGAAAAGCCAACGGAATTCAACAAATATGGGACATATGCCACTTCGGATTTCCTGATGATCTTACGCCGCTGCATCCTCTTTTCTCTATCCGCTTTTCGGCGCTATGCCGGGCCTTCGTAAAATTTTACCGTTCGAAAGATCCGGACAGCACCCTTATTGTGACCCCCATCAACGAGGTGAGCTTTTTATCATGGCTGGGCGGCGACGCGCGGGGAACTTCTCCCTATTGCTGGGGACAGGGATGGGAAGTTAAATACAATTTAATGCGTGCATATATAGAAGGAGTAGCAGCATTGCGTGAAACGGATCCGTCTATCAGGATTCTGACGACAGAACCTCTTGTGCAAATGGTACCGCCCCTTCACGCAACTGAAGAGCAGATTATAAACGCCCAGCATGCGCACGACCACCAGTTTCAATCGGTAGACATGCTTGCCGGAAGATTATGTCCTGAATTAGGCGGATCGCCTGACTACCTTGACATCCTGGGGTATAATTTTTACTATAATAATCAATGGGTTAACGGAACCCATCAATTTTTGCCCTGGGCCAATATTCCAAACGACAGCCGATGGCTTCCACTCCGCGACCTTTTGGTTCAGGCTTATTGCAGGTACAACCGGCCCATCGCTCTCACAGAAACCAGCCATTCAGGCATAGACAGGCCAAACTGGATTGAATATGTGGGCCGTGAATGCGCTGCTGTTATTGAAATGGGAGTCCCTTTCTGGGGAGTTTGCTTGTACCCTATTATCGACAGGCCCGACTGGGATCATCTACACCCCTGGCACGGCTCCGGGCTTTGGGACGCAGAGATGAAAGCAATCGGTCCTCCAGGCCGAAAATTAAATGAGCCTTATGCGGAAGCAT
>JBBJOD010000015.1:0-20654 GCA_037721715.1 Chitinophagaceae bacterium
CTGAAAGGCGCGAAACAAGGTGGTAACTATTAATGTGGTTTCAGTTGATGCATTTTTATAACATTTTATGACCTGGAGCAACAGCCTCTGCGAAACTGCCATTGGGTATAACTGATAACAACAGGCCGCGTCCCTGGTCCGCCTGCTTAAACAACGAAGTTGCCTTCACTTTTGGGGTAAATCTTTTTGAAAGAAAACTACTGTTGATAAAGTTCCCGCATTTTGCAATATATTTTGCCTTATCCACTTCAAATGTTTTGTACGGATAGGTTAAAAATACAAGGGAAGGAACAAATTGAACACCTTTCAGCCATTTTGGGCCGGGCGATCATCCCGGTTTGTGAAAGTCACAACGCATCAGTAATCATGAACGAGTTAGTCAGCGAATCAGGGAAGATATTGTCCCAAACTAAAGAATTATTTTAGTGTATTTCCTTCCCAGTTTGGTTAACTGCTATTGTCAAACTTTTACATAAATATGTCTCTTATCCAGCCACCAGCCGATGCACCAGCAAATGAACATAAACACAATAGCAAATAGAAACGACCCTAGAGCGCCAGGAGCAATTACCTGGAAGAATACATTGTTTATCCAGGTGTATAAGTTCAATCCAGGTGCAACGCGTATAAAGGATGCCGTAATGAGTAATATTTCTGACAACAGGTAAATGAATAAAGGATTTTTCCCAAAAACCAGGAAGAAGTTGGTCCAGTTTAAACGATTCCAGTTCTTTATCTCAATGATAAAAATCAGTGCAGCTATTATAACCAGGTCAATCCCGGTAGTCAGTAATACAAAAGAGCTGGACCAAAGTTTCTTATTGATAGGAAAAACCATGTTCCAGCATAAGGCTGTAAATATCAGAAGTGTTCCTGCAAGCAGTAATTTGGTGAGTGTTTCAAATCCTTTTCCCTTTTTCTGAATATATCTTCCTGAGTAATAACCTATTAAAACATTTACAATAGCCGGCAACGTACCAGCTAAACCTTCCGGGTCAAAAGCAATTCCCTCGCCATGGTAAAGGTGGCTTTCACCAAAGAACCATCTGTCGAAATACAGGCCGGCATTACCTGTAAGGCTAAAAGGCTGTGCCTGATTTCCCCAGGCCAGCAGTATCATCCAATACCCTACTAACAGCACCAGGCTTATCACGAATACCTTTTTTGACGAGAGGTAATGAATCAGTAAAGAAGCAAAAAAATAACAAAGTGCAATACGCTGCAACACTCCCATGATTCGCGTATCCCGCCATGGTGCGGCGACAACGCTTCCGGCGTCATTCCAACGAAAAAAAGGATACCAGTACATTAAATATCCAAGTAGAAATATTAAAACAGTCCGCCTGATTACTCTAGTGAGAAGTGCAGCATTACCCATCTGTTTATACCGGTACATTGAAAAACTCATAGCGTTTCCAACAGCGAACAAAAACGAAGGGAAAACAAGATCAGTAGGCGTAAATCCATGCCAGGCAGCATGTTGCAGGGGGCTAAAAGCTTCCGCACCGCTTCCAGGCGTGTTTACAATGATCATAAAACAGATAGTCATTCCACGAAATACATCCAGTGAAACAAAGCGTTGTGAAAGTGTAGCCATTTACATAAACGTTTGAATAGTCATTTGATATATACCGTGGATTTACCAAGAGGGTGTTTTAAGCTGCAATGCACTGTTGTTTATTTCAAGTTTATTGTTATTAATGAGTAAAATTATCTCTTCTCCGGATTTTCCGTTGAGCACCTTTGCCGGTGTAGCGATTTCCAGGAATTCAATACCCGGTCAAGCATTTTCGTCCACCCTGGCAACATCCGGTTTGCATAGGGTCTTGATAGTCAGGTTGCAGCAGGTGGTAGGGATGCAACTACTCGTTTGAATTTGTAGCTATTGGTTGCGACGTCGCATAGAAAGTTGTAAATAAGCAGTAAATAGTTACGAAAAGGCCGCGGACAAATCTCCGGTAATATTTTTTCATATGAGATATAAAATTATGTGAGACCAATTCCCAGTAAATCTGGCTGTATTGTTAGTCGAATGGCTTTATTTAATTTCCATGGGAAATCTCAAATACAAATTAAATCTACGTTTAATACTTAATAAAAAGTAAATGGGGATTGTTTACAGTTAGACAAAACGGATTGTTGTACCTCTTACAGAGTTGTGCTGTACATGCAGTTCGCTGAAGAAGATCAGATGGCGAAACCTCTATTTCTTAGATATTCTTCTATCACTTTTACCGAACTGTTTTGGGTGGCAATACTGGCTTCGATCAATTGATGGGGTGAGACCTCCCATTTCTTAGACCAATAAATAATGTCCTGGATCTTTTTAAAATCTATGTAAGGTTCTGAAATTTTCAATTTCCTGGAATGAGTGCCTGACATATCAAATCTGGTTTTACTTAACATAACTCTGCTTTAAGCTTAATATATATAAATTAGCAATATATATACCAAGAGGAATTGATTTATCAGTTATCTTTATATTACATTTCACTGTCAATTGTCTATAATCTACCTGCAATTGAATAATGTTATTCAGTAGCAATTTAGTTACTACCGGTGTAGAAAGAAATACCGGCTATACAAAACACAATTTCTTAACATGGAAAAGGCTGTAAATATTGATTTCTTCCTTCTTAAGAAATCAGCAATTATTTTACGTGCGTTGAATCATCAACTGAGGCAGAAAATATTCTTACTGTTGGATGAAAATGAGAAAATGACAGTGAGCGAAATTTATGGCAAACTACATTTGGAACAGTCGGTAGCTTCACAGCACCTGGCAATTATGCGCAGGGCAGGAATTGTAAAGACTCAAAGAGATCGAAAGTTCGTTTATTATTTATTAAATCTGGAACGAATCATTCAAATTGACCGTTGTATTAAAGAATTGTTATAGGCGTAGTCAGGCATAGCTTCATTTAGCTTTTTTATGGGGAAACTTAGCTTTCAGGATTTAAAAGTGTTGAAATTCTTCTACAACTCATGAAACCGGTTTATAGTTGCTTACTGGTGTAACGTCATCTACATTCTTAGAATTCACTTAATGCTAGAAACGCTTATTGTAAATTTACGGTTATTGTTAACCGTGTTCTTTTTTGTCAAAGGCATTATGGAAATAAATACGCTTAAGATGTTTCACTTTTTCAGCACTAAATTCAGTTCATTGTAGTCAACAATTAGCTATTGGCAGCGTTTATAAGATACCGAAATTGCTAATGATCACGAAAGTCAGGCGGATACGAACTTCACTTCACGTTGATCAGGTGACGTGCTATCATTATTGGCCCAGTATTCAAACATAAATATGCTTAACCAGACAAATATTTAAACCATAGCTTTATTTTAAAAAAAAATCATGAAACCAACAATTATTAAGTTAAACCTTGCCGGTACCATTGTACATGTAAACGCAGATAATATTATGTACTATTATCCAAAACAGACTGAAAGTGGCCAAATAGTCACTGTGATGTATTTGTCAAAAGACTGGGGTATCGAAATAATTGAAACACCGGAAGAGATTGATGCCCTGCTCAGTGTTGGCATACTATAACAGCTTTGTTTGCTTTCAGTGCTTTATGCAAATATTGGTCGCTACGAGAATTAGCGTTGTCAGCAATATAGCTTGTGGCACAATATTTTCAATCAATGGCTAAAGCGTTTCAGTTATATACTATTGAAAAAATGATGTTAATACCAGACGAACATACACCTGATCAATTGAATCCCGGCGCGATGGACCAATTTGGCAATGAATCGGTAATAAAAAAAAATGAGGGTATTGGTGAACAAGGAAATGAGTGGGCAGATAAGGAAGGTTTCAGTGCCAATCCATATAAAATGGAAGATGAGAAAGGTGAGAGGTATCTGAGGGAGAGTGCTGATATAGAAGATTTGCCCGACGAAGATGATAGTAAGGAGTTAGAAAAAACTAATAAAGACCGAAACGCAGCCGTTGTTGATGATAATGACACTGAAGAAGCAAATGATGTGATTGAGGATGAAGATGAGCAAGTACCGGGTTATGATATTGGAAGGCATAAAGTTCAATAGATAGGAAATATTAAAAGAAGACAGATCCGCCCTTGTTAAAAGCCTCGACAATTGTTGGGGTTTTTTGATTATAGGCAGCGCCGTTATTGTGTTGACTGCTTTAAACTGGGTCATTCTTATCACCGAAAACAGGTAGCGTCTTTAGTATTTGATTCATCTTATCCTCATTTAGGCACTAAAGCAACTTAATTTTTCTTTTACCGTTATCCTCTAACATTTACCTAGAAGATATAATTATGAAGAAATTAATTTGCCTGCCAGTCATCCTCCTGTTTTTTTGTTCTTGCGAAACCCTTATGCAGGCCGGTGGAACGGTTTTCAATAAGGGTGTTACACAACAGGAGGCAGACCTTGGAATCAGGGAAGCGTTAACCCAGGGGATAGGAAAAGGTATAACTTTCTTAAATACAACTAATGGATTTTTTGGAAATGAAGCATATAAACTGTTACTTCCCGCCGAGGCTGTAAAAATCGAAAATACATTACGATCTATTGGCCTGGGAAGCCAGGTTGACAAAGCCATTCTGCAAATAAACCGTTCCGCTGAAGATGCTATTGGGTATGCAAAACCTATATTCACCGATGCTATCAGGCAGATGACTTTAACTGATGCCCTGAATATTATTAAGGGCAGTAAAAACTCGGCTACCAGCTATTTTCGAAACAAAACCGAGTCAGCACTGATTGCAACCTTTACACCTATCATCAAGAGTTCACTCGATAAATTAAATGCAACCCGCTATTACTCCGATATTATAAATACCTATAACAAGTTGCCAACTACCAGGAGTAAGGTTAATCCTGACCTTGTTAATTATGTTGCGGAACGTGCTACCGTTGCACTGTTTGATCAGGTTGAAAAAGAGGAAATAAATATCCGCGAAAACCCGGTGGCCCGTACAACGCAGATCCTGAAAAAAGTTTTTGGAAGCCAGTTTGAGATGAATAGACCAGGGCACGGATTATAATATAATTAACCGGTGTTCAATAATTAATCATAATAAGACAATTATGCTAAACCGGCCTCCACATTAATGATTGTTTACTAACTGCAATATCATTCCCTGTTTTTTCTTTTGGCACGAAGAGAAAAATCATTCGGATCTGCCACTACGTTAGTTACAAGTGTACCCAGCCCTTCTATTTCCATTTCAATTGTATCTCCCTCGCATAACCATTGTGGCTGGTAAGATGAATCATTGGGGCCCCCGATGGAATTCAACCCCTGTAAACTACCATTCGCAAATGTTCCGCTACTTACAATTTCTCCAGGAAACAATTCGGCGCCATAAGCAGATCGCTCGATGATCTCGGCAAACGTCCATCTCATATCGGCCAAATTTCCCTCACTTACCTGTTTGCCATTCACACGGCACTTCATACTCAACTGAAAGCAGTTACCCAAATGCCCATCTTTTGTTTCTGTCCTAAATAATTCAAGTTCATCGGAAGTAACCAGCCAGGGACCTACTACTGTTGCAAAATCTTTACTTTTCACCGGCCCTCTGTTAAACTGCATTTCTTCCTTTTCCAGGCGACGGGCGCACACATCATTCATGATCATATATCCACCAATATATTCATCAGCTTCGTCCGCGCTGATGTTTTTGCCCTGCCGGCAGATAACAATAGCTACTTTCAATTCAAAATCCAGGTCCTGTAAATGATCAGGCATACAGTAAATTTCTCCTGGCCCCTGGATGCTGTGATGATTACAGAAACTTAAAACAGGAAATTCTTTCGACTCACTACTAAAACCATCTGCATCCCTGCAGGACGACGGTTGTGGAACCGGGGAAAGCAAACTGGCTGATCCAAGCGGGATGCCTTTATTTAGCGAGATTTTCCCATCCTGGATGGATTGATTGATTGCTACAGCCAAAGTATAATAATCATCCCAGTAATTAAGAAACATACTCATAGTGGAAGGAAGTTCCGGATGCAGTCCATCGGTATCATATAAGATGTCATTTACTAAGATGGCCAACTGCTCATGCCCTTCTTTAATGTAAGAGACCAGTTTCATATTTGAGTTAATTGATAATTAAGCTTGTATGCGTAAAAGATGATGGGGACAGGCAACAATTCATTTTTATGCCGGCAGGTATTCTGCAATTTGGGTTTCTCGAATGCGCACATACACATAATAATTTTATGAGAATGACGTATTTAAGCGTTACTTACATATTAACTAACCTTTAAGAATGTAAATAATAAATTGAGTAATTTTGTAATATAAAACTTTTAGAATGAAATTTGAAAAAATCCATAATAAAGGCCAGGCACGATTGTTTGAAAGCCATTATATGGAGATGCTCACTAAAACCCATCCATTCGTTATATGGGGGATATACCTTCCCATAATCACTATAATGTTATTTGTTAGTTATGAAAGATACGGCTACTCAATAGCAATGATTGCCTTAACTTTCGGTAGCGGTATGTTGCTATGGACTTTTTTCGAATACCTGATGCACCGTTTCGCTTTTCACTACCTGGCAGAAAGCGAAAAGGCCCAACGCTTCATTTATATCTTGCACGGAAACCACCATGAGTATCCGCGTGATAAAGAACGTTTGTTTATGCCGCCGGTACCAAGTTTGATCATTGCTTCGATTGTTTTTTCCACTTTATACATTGGCTGGAGCTCAAAGGTATTCATGTTTTTTCCCGGTTTTTTACTAGGTTATCTCATGTACGGAACCATGCATTTTGCCATACACGCCTGGAACCCTCCTTATAAATGGATGAAACCTTTGTGGAGAAATCACCATCTCCATCATTACAAAAACGAACACAAGGGATTTGGCGTAAGTACTACCCTATGGGATAGAATCTTCGGTACAATGTTCGATTTAACGAAAGAAAAAGACGACAAAGAGAAAATAAAAGAACTTATGCATGAATGAATGCTCCAGCTGTCAGGTGATGATTAATTAAATAATTTAATTTAATAGTTAGCAGTTAAAATACCTAATTACCTGAAGGAAACATAATGCATATAGCAGCCCGAATGCCATGCCGATAATCGGTATCCAACAAGTTTGTCTGGTACTTTATTAGCTGAAATATGCTGTATGATAATTTCAAATGCCGCTGACAAGAACAAGTACTGATAGATAGTGCTACCATTTTTCTTCCTCACTAATGTCTTCATCCCGGCGATATGCCTCTTTCGTTTTAATTTTTTGTATTTGCCTTTCGATGATCAGTTTGCAAATAATCTCAGCCGCTCCGGTTGTTTTTGCCTGCGAAGAATCTTCAAGCAAACTCTTCAATTTTGATTCGCTGACATCAAGTCGGTAAAGCACCTGTACCAGCCGGTTAAAATCATTGCTTATCAAATCATTTAACCGCTTTACACATGCTTCGAGCCATGCATTCTCAGTTGTGCCGGCGCACGAAAAGGACAGTTCATTTTCAAGGGCTGTGTATGCCAGCTTCAGGTTACCAGCTTTGTTACTCATAATAGACAGTAATTGCAAAACGAAAATGTATTAATGACGGCGGTTCCTTAAAATCTTTCTACTACGCCCAATCCGAACAGCGCGAAGTCGTACTTGGCAGGATCTTTATCGTCGAGTTTTTTAAGGCAGGAAGTCAGTTCCAGGGCAGCCTGCCAATCTAGCTGGGTTCGGTGTAAAAGGTTTAAGCGTCTCGCTACCCTGGCAACATGTACATCTATCGGACAAATGAGCCTGGATGGTGAAATGTTCTTCCAGATACCAAAATCCACCCCTTTGTTATCTGTTCTTACCATCCATCTTAGGAACATGCATAACCTTTTACAAGTTGATTTCTTTGCGGGGGAAGCTATGTGTTTGTGTGTGCGTGAAGGCGCATAGTGAAGGGAAAAAAAATAGAGATAGAAATCTTTTAAGATCCTTTCAACAGGCTGATCCGTTTTTGTTCGTACGAAGGCAGTTTCCAGACTGTCATTGGTTGAATAATGTCTGGTAAGAAATTCAATGAAATACAAAAGGTCTGTTGCATTGAACGTTCTATGTTTAAAATATTGAAACGGCTTCAGGTCAACTATGTCATGGTTCATGATAAAATCAAAAGGTGTATTACCCATTAAAGCCAGCAGCTCTTTGCTTTTATTTATGATGGTTGTCCTGTTTCCCCACGCAAAAATTGCCGCAAAGAACCCTGCAATTTCTATGTCTTGTTTCTTTGTAAACAAATGTGGAATACAAACAGGATCATCCGCAATAAATGAAGGTTGGTTGTATTCAACAACTTTAGCGTTTAGAAATCGTAGCAGCTTTTGATCGTCATTCACCTCTTTCACATTGTTTGATTACCGATAAGCTTAAAAAGGCAGGAATGTTCATTTATGTCATTCCGGGTAAAAGTTGAATCGTTTCTTAATTATAAATTTTATCAGAGTATATCATTCGGATGAAATGTGTTGAAAAGAAATATTCAAAAGAAAGCCTGTGGGCAGAGTAAGCTCCCACAGGCTGAAATTATTGACGATGAGCAGGTGAAATTTAGAGGCATGTTAACCAATGGCGTAGTTTAAATCTTCTATCAGGTCATCGGCGTCTTCAATGCCTACACTTAACCTGATGAGGGAATCTGTTAATCCGTTTTTGATGCGCTCCTCTCTAGGTATGGAAGCGTGGGTCATAGAAGCCGGATGATTGATAAGCGACTCCACACCTCCCAGGCTTTCAGCCAATGCAAAGAGTTTAGTAGATGATAACAATTTCATGGCTGTTTCAAGGCTATCATCTTTTAATGTGAAACTCATCATGCCACCAAAATCACGCATTTGTTTCTTTGCGATTTGATAGCTCGGATGGTCTTCAAAGCCACACCAGTAAACATGTTTCACTTTTTCATGGTTTCTTAACCAGTGAGCTAGAGTTGTACCGTTTTCACAATGCCGCTTCATGCGCACATGAAGGGTTTTGATGCCCCTTAGTACTAAAAAGCAATCCATAGGCCCTGGAACGGCGCCACAGCTTTTTTGAAGGAAATACAATTTCTCACGCAAATCATCGCTGTTCATTACAAGACAGCCTTGAATAACATCACTGTGTCCGCCAAGGTACTTGGTCGCTGAATGCATCACGATATCAGCACCCAGGTCTAAAGGGTTTTGCAGATACGGAGATGCAAAGGTGTTATCTACACAAACCAATATTCCTTTTCCACTGGCTATTTTAGCTACTGCAGCAATGTCTACAATATTCATCAAGGGATTGGTAGGAGTTTCTAGCCAGATGAGTTTTGTGTTGCTGTTTATAAGTGGACGGATGTGTTCACTGTCCTGCATATTCACATAGTGAAATTTTATACCAAATTTTTCGAACACCTTGGTAAATAGCCTGTAAGTTCCACCATACATATCATTGGCAGCAATCACTTCATCGCCTGGTGACAATAGCTTTATTACAGCATCAGTTGCAGCCACACCACTACTAAAGGCTAAACCGTGTTTGCCGTTTTCAATAATGGCAAATGCTTCTTCAAGTGCTTTACGGGTTGGATTTTGAGAGCGTGCATACTCGAAACCTTTATGGTGACCTGGAGAAGACTGAACATAGGTGGAAGTCTGGTAAATAGGAGTCATGATAGCGCCTGTACTTGGATCAGGTTCTGCCCCGGCATGTATGAATTTTGTGGCGAGTTTCATTACGGTTTGATGAGTTTAATAGTAAAGATGAGAAAAAAACCTTAAAAGGTCAGGGCAATTGATCTGGGTTCACTTATCTCAGAAGGGGAGTACAAGGCATTTAAGTTTTTTGGATTTTGATGATCAAGCGAGTAGTGAAGATAACTCGCCTTTCTATGATTCAACAGGGCAGCCAGCCTACGAAACTCATGGTGTAAGTTTCCGCTTTTACATATTAACGTTTAATTAAGAATCATCTTCATTTTTGGCACAACCATTCAAACACGTTTTAACACAGTTTAAACCGGTTTTT
Source organism: Chitinophagaceae bacterium (assembly GCA_037721715.1). Lineage (GTDB taxonomy): Bacteria > Bacteroidota > Bacteroidia > Chitinophagales > Chitinophagaceae > JADCRZ01. The sequence goes on from JBBJOD010000015.1 coordinate 9,996, forward strand.
TGCGCTTTGGTAATTTGCTGGCAACCACACGTGTGAATTATAAAAAATTCTTCACCAGTCATACATATACTCCGGGCTATGTAACAAATGCCTCTAGATTTGTGTCTCACAACTAATCAATCTTACAACAATTAAAACGCATGTCATGAAAAAAGCGCTCATAAGTTTTGCCTGCCTGTTACTAATAGTAGTCACCTCCCGGGCTTCGTTGCCAAATGATAAAGTGTTGAAATCATTTATGTCAACATTTAATAGTCCCCTGGAAGTAAAATGGTTCGAACATCCGAATTATTATGAAGTCAGTTTCGTTCAATCTGAAGTTAGGGCGAATGTTAAATACGACCTGCAGGGTAATTTTTTAGGTTCTACCCGCTACTACAAAGAACAACAATTGCCTACAAACATTCTTTGTAAACTAAAGAAAAAATATGCAGATAAAATTATATTCGGAGTAACAGAGTTAACTAGCAGCGAAGAAGTAAATTACTACGTCAAAATTGAAGACAGTAAAAACTGGTTTACTATCAAAGTAAACGGTAATGGCCAGATGGAGATTTTCGAAAAATATAAGAAAGTATAACAGGCAGGTTGGCGGAAGTTACTAAGACAGGAAACAAAATCATTTGGCGAAGGGTAGTCGAAATTGATTTTGTCTCTTGTTCTTTAAGTGATGACGCTGCTGCCTTACGTTGCTTTATGTCTAAATGATTACTTTTTAGACGACTTCACCGCCGTTTTAGCTGCAGGTTTTTCGGAGATAGTAATAGGAACATTCACAGCGGTTCCTTCCCAGGCGGCACATAAATTAAATCCGGAGCTTGTTTTATCAAAGTAAATAGCCAGCACGTCTATTGGTTCAGCCAATTTTAGAATAGGCGTTTCTACCCTTACGAGGTCTTTTTTACTATCATATTTGAAACTTCCCCAGGTATCCGTTTCTTTATTGATAATGAACGTCCATGTAGAAAGTGTAGGTATGGTGTACAGCGTATATCTACCCTTGGGCACCGGTTTGCCGCCAAATGTAACATCTTTAAAGAACTCAATTTCAGTAGCCTCGTTTGCCCCGATGCGCCAAACTTTTTCATACTCAACCAGTTCTCCAAAAACAGCCCTGCCGTTTCTCTGCGGACGGCTATATACTACCCTTGCCACCAATGGTTCTGTAATCTTATCCTGTATTTTAAGTATAGGGTAGTTAGGGGGGTAAAAGCTAATGTCCATTACTGATTTATCTACCGGTGGAATTTTACTCTGCGAGTAGGCCGTATATCCTGTAAATATTATCATCAGTGAAGTTATGATACGCTGTTTCATATTCTTGATCTTGATTATATTATAGTAGTTGTTCCTGATTGTTTAATAGTTGCAGCTCTTTAAACGCAAATTCTTTTAAAGAAGGAAAAAAATCCAGGTAACACGCTTCAAGTTCATCATAATTTTTCTCAAATATGCTAAAAGCAATGTCACTCTCTTCAAGATATTTAGCTCTTCTTACCATGCCTTCAAAACTTTTTCTGATACCTGAACGAAACTGGTAATTGTATAACCAGTTATGTAGACTCATGAAAGGCAACAAGAGTTTAAAATTGCGAGGGAATATATCATTAAATGCAGAAAGCTGGACGTACGTATTTTGGGCAAATTCTTGCAGGGCCTGGTCGCTTTTAAACTGAGAATTATCTGTTGCAAGGAAATGATCATAAACAATATCTATAAACGCACCGGAGTAAAGCCTGTAAACAGGCCTGAAATACTGCTTCGCCATGATGGTTGCAGGATGGAAATCTGTAAATTGATCAATTGACCTGTGCAGGCTGATACCTTTTTGAATAGCAGCGGGATAATCGAATTTCTTGCTGCCTTTTACAAAATCACTGATCATGTTACCTACCAGAACGCCTGGCTCATTAAAGGAAAGAAATGCATGAGCTAGTAGGTTCATAAACGGCACATTTTTGTGTAAAAGGGCTGCTTTTATTTAATTACAACGGAAGGCAGGTATACATATTTTACACCATCGGTTAATGAACTCATAACTTCAGGTGTATCGCTTCTTCAATTTCGGCATGTTCTTTCACTGTGCAATAAAAAAATTCAAGGTTTATTTTCACCGCCGCTTTCTCAGCAATGTATAAATATATTTGGAAGAATGTAACATTCATTGGAAGGGCGTCGTCTTTTGTTGGAGTAATATTAAAAACAACCAAAATGAAAAAGAGTATCCCGGTGCTGGTCACCATTTTGATGATGATTTATTCTGCAGGTTTCGCCGCTTCAACGAAAGACAATGTTAACGAAAAAGTGCTGGCTGCATTTTCTGAAAAGTTTACAACAGCCAAACAAGTACTATGGATTAAAACTGACAGGTACCTGAAAGCGACTTTTATCTACAATGACCAGTACCTGTTTGCTTACTTTTCAGAAGCAGGTGACTATATTGGCATCTCACGTAATTTAAAAAGCGGTCAACTTCCCATAAACCTGCAAACTTCGTTGAAGAAATACCTGGAAGAAGGTTGGATCAAAGAACTATTCGAGTTTTCAGGAGACAATGAGACTACCTATTTTGCAACTATTCAAAATGCCGACAATAACATAATCATCAAGAGTACAGGTAGCAATTCCTGGTCATCCTTTAAAAGAACAAAAAGAACTAAATAAGGGTATGCAGGCTTAAGCCATGATGCCGTCACGTTGTTTAACTACTGTGCTTTTTACTGATTCAAGGTAATGTCAACATAAACCCAGGGCTCCAGCTTTGGGTTTTTTAATGCGGATACTGATGATAGCAGGCGTTTTATTCAACTGGCATTGTGCCTGGCAAAATTAGCAGGAAGTAGAGGAGCATAAGCCCACGTTATAAACAAAGGCCAAAATGCCTTCGTCTGGTATTGTCAATGGCTTACGTGCTAAAAAACTTTACTTTTGCCGGTAATTTTAATCAGAACGATCTAAAACTTTTAATATGACTAAGGGTCCGGTATCACAATTCATACAACACCATTACAGGCATTTTAATGCAGCGGCATTAGTAGATGCGGCTAAAGGTTACGAGCGGCACCTAACAGAGGGGGGTAAGATGATGATTACCGTTGCCGGTGCCATGAGTACGGGTGAGCTTGGAATTTCACTTGCAGAAATGATCCGCCGGGATAAAGTAGACATTATTAGTTGTACAGGCGCAAACCTCGAGGAAGATGTTATGAACCTCGTAGCGCATTCGCACTATAAAAGAATTCCAAACTATCGCGACCTTACGCCCCAGGATGAGTGGAACCTGCTGGAAAAAGGGCTAAACCGTGTTACAGACACTTGCATTCCGGAGGAAGAAGCCTTTAGAAGGATTCAGCAACATATCGTCAAAATCTGGAAGGATGCGGATGAAAAAGGTGAGAGATATTTTCCACATGAATTTATGTATAAATTGTTGCTGAGCGGTGTTATGCAGGCTGACTATGAAATTGAAGTGAAGGACAGCTGGATGATTGCAGCCGCTGAGAAGAACCTGCCTATAATTGTTCCGGGATGGGAAGACAGTACAATGGGAAACATATTCGCCTCTTATGTTATCAAAGGTGAATTGAAAGCCAGTACCATGAAAAGCGGAATTGAATACATGGTATGGCTGAGCGAATGGTACCGGAACAATTCTGCAGATAAGGGAGTCGGTTTTTTCCAGATTGGCGGGGGAATAGCAGGCGATTTTCCCATTTGCGTTGTACCTATGATGTACCAGGATCTCGAGTGGCATAACGTACCTTTCTGGAGTTATTTCTGCCAGATCAGTGATTCAACCACGTCTTACGGTTCTTATTCAGGAGCTGTGCCAAACGAAAAAATTACCTGGGGCAAGTTGGATATTAATACACCAAAATATATTGTGGAAAGCGACGCTACTATCGTGGCACCTTTGATATTTGCTTATATCCTGGGATGGTAATTGATGTATAGATAAATAAAAATAGGTACCCCCGCGGGTGACAAATAATTGTAAGACTAACTCTTGCAGGTTATTTCGTAAACACCTATTTATACTACACCTGGAACATAACAGGCTTAATGGTAAGAATATGAAAAAATATGCCGAATGTTGGGATTTTTTTGCTAATCTTAGTCTCGGAAATAAGCCATTTAAACAACTTAACGATTACTTAAATGAACAGCTTCAATATCAACCGTCGTCGTTTTATTCAGGGGGCTGCGGCAACACTTGCATATGCAAGCCTCGGTGCACGTGGAATAGATGTTATAAACCCCCCCAAAGCATATCGTGTAGCTTTGATCGGAACAGGATGGTATGGAAAAAGTGATTTGTTCCGGCTAATTCAGGTAACGCCAGTTTCTGTCGTTGCCCTTTGTGATGTTGATAAAAATATGCTTTCCGAGGCAGGTGCGCTGGTAAGTAAAAGGCAGAAGTCTGGAAAAACACCCCGGCTGTATTCCGACTACAGGAAAATGCTTTCCGAAAATGAATTAGACATTGTGCTGGTAGGTACACCTGATCATTGGCATGCGCTACAGATGATTGATGCAGTAAAGTCAGGAGCACATGTATATGTACAAAAGCCTATCAGCGTTGATGTAAAAGAGGGCGATGCGATGGTAGCGGCGGCGCGTAAATACAATAAGGTAGTGCAGGTAGGTACACAGCGAAAAAGCACGCCGCATTTAATTGAAGCAAAAAAAAACATAGTAGATGCTGGCTTGCTTGGCAAGATATCTCATGTTGAAATGTGCTGTTATTTTCATATGAGGAATAACGGAAATCCGCCGGTAGTAGCAGTGCCTGACTTCCTGGATTATGAAATGTGGACAGGGCCTGCACCGTTGCGTCCGTATGATGGTCTTCCACATGTGAGGTGGTGGAGAACTTTCAACGAATATGGAAACGGTATTATGGGTGATATGTGCATACACATGTTTGACACCGTTCGGTGGATGTTAAAGCTTGGTTGGCCAAAACGCATCAGTTCCACGGGTGGAATATATGTTGACAAAACAGGTAAGTCAAACATTTCAGATACCCAGTCGGCTGTTTTCGAATATGATGGCCTCAACTGCATTTGGCAACATCGCTCATGGGGGGCACCTTCGGATCCCAACTATCCCTGGTCATTTAAGTTATTTGGCGAAAAAGGCACACTGGCAGCGAGTACCATGCAGTATGATTTCACACCAGTAGGCGAAGGCCAGAAAATTCACAAAGATGTTGTATACGAGAAGGAAAAATATCCGGAAGATCTTACAGAAGCAAAGATTGAACTAAATGCGGCACCGGCAACCAGGTTGCATATGCTTGATTTTCTTTCCGCCATTGAAAGTAATGGAAAGCCGGTTGCTGATATCAACGAAGGACATATTTCAACCGCCAGTTGTATCATCGCTAACTTGTCGATGAAAACAGGGAGGCCGATTGTATATGATCCGGTAAAACACCAGATTAAAGATGATCCGGAAGCTAACAGCCTCCTCATAAGGCCATACAGGCAGCCCTGGGTGCATCCGGATGCCAATAATGTTTAGATTTCTTTTAAATATATTTATAAGGCGAGGTCTCGCTTCAGCATGTTATTGCGGTTTGCGATTTCCCATGCTGTATTAAAAATGAAATGAACCCGCTTTTCCATTAGTTCGAAATTGATCTTATCTACAGTATCCGTAGGCCGGTGATAATCTGCATGGGTACCACTGAAGTAAAAAAGAACAGGTACTCCTTTCCGGGCGAAATTATAATGATCACTTCTATAGTAAATACGTTCAGGATCTGCCGGGTCGTTGTATTTGTAATCCAGTTCGAGTTGAGTGTATTGGTTGTTGATGGATTCGCTGATAGGTTTGAGGTCTGAGCTCAGTTTATTGTCACCGATAACGTATAGATAATTTAACGAATCGCCGGTTTTTCGTTTGGGGTCTATTCTTCCCACCATATCGGTGTTTAGGTCTGCGGTTGTTTTCTCAAGTGGAAAAATCGGGTGATCTGAGTAGTACTCGGAGCCCCATAACCCTTTTTCTTCTCCAGAAACCGTCATAAAGACAATTGATCTCCGCGGCCCCCTGCCATCCGCCTTAGCCCTGGAAAAAGCTTCAGCCATTTCAAGCACGGCTACGGTTCCACTACCATCATCATCGGCACCATAATATACGATATTTCCCCGCTTTCCGAGATGGTCATAGTGGGCAGTCAAAAAAACGAATTCGTCTTTTTTATCGCTTCCTTCAAGAGTCGCCACTACATTACTGCTATTGGCTTTTTCGTATATTCTTTCAGTATAGTGAAAGATAGTTTTTTTGCCTGTACTAACGTGCTCGGCCTGCGCAAAAACCTGGTTTGAATCCAGCTTCTTAAGCATACTACTACCGAACTCTCCAGGAAAGATCTCTTTGAAAACCTTTTGTGAGATACTGGCTACGTTTATTGCAGGTACCTCTTCAGCTTGTTTTCCGAACAGGTAAGCACCAGTTTTACGCTGATTGGCAGCGCTGGAAGAATCTATATTCACCAGTCTCGGTGAAACCACAAATATGCCGACCGCGCCTTTCTCAATGGCCAACTGACGCTTCATTGCAAGCGTAGACCAGGCAGAAGCCCGGTTTGTTCCTGTAATAATGAACTTATCATTGATCTTCGGTTCTCCCAAAGCCAATACAACAATGGCATTTTTTACGTCAAGGTTAGCATAGTCGTCGTACAAAGAATCACTGATGCCGTAACCTGCAAACACTATCGAATTGGCCTTAGCGTCTCCGCTGTTGTTTATCCTTGCAGACATCATATAATCCTTACCGTAAGAATACTCATTTGCGCCTATCTGAATTCGGCTACTGACCAAGGTATCTTCCATTAAAGGAAATACCTGCTGAAAACTTCCATTGTTACCGGGTTTTAGCCCCAATGCTTTAAAATAATCTTCTATATAGGCAGCAGCTTTCTTCTGGCCTTCGGTTGCTGTTTCCCTTCCCTCCATCTCCGGCCCTGCAATAATGACGAGGTGCTTTTTCAGATCGGTGGCAGTTATCGTTGCAGTATATTTTTCAGAAGTGGTTTGCGCGGTTGATAGTAAAGTGGCGGATACCAATAAAACGGTATAAAATGTCTTTTGCATTTAGTGATTTTTAAATGTCATTGTAACAATAATAACCGGCACCAGGTCACTATGCTACCATGATAGAGGTAGTTTCGTTTTGCAGTTTAATTGCACCTCCGTAATTAATCCCACTCCTTGGATTCTGCTTTGTCCATATCTTTTATGGCCTTACCGGATATCCAGATGCTAATCTCATAAAGCAGCAAAAGAGGCAGGGTTACAATAGCCTGGCTTACCACATCGGGTGGTGTAATTACCGCCGCAATGATCAGGATGATCACAAATGCGTATTTACGGTTTACCTGTAAAAATTTGGGTGTAAGTAAACCAATCTTGGAAAAGAAAAATACAACCAGCGGAAGCTGAAAGACAATACCAGCCCCCAGTACCAGCGATACGATGTTATCAATATAATCTCTTACGGTGAAAGTGTTTGCAATAAGTGGGTCCAGGGTATAGGATGCGAAGAAATTGACTGTATAGGGCGCGATCAGGTAATACCCGAATGCTACACCCAGAAAGAATAGGAAGGAAACCCAAAAAATGACTCCTTTTGTTTTATTCTGTTCTTTGTTAGTAAGCGCTGGTTTGGTAAAACGCCAGAATTCCCAGAAAATATAAGGAAACACAATAATAAATCCGCCCACGGTTGCTATAGTGAAGCTCATCATGAATTGTGAGCTCATTTCCGTACTTATAAGCTTCAGACTGATTTCTTCCAGGCACATTCCTTTTCCCAGGCCTACCAGGTGACTAACTTTACAAAGTGCCCGGTAAGTGATAAAATTTTTATTGGCAGGTCCCATTACAATGGTATGGAAGAAAAAATCCATATTGACAAATACCACGATAGTACCAACTAAAAGGGCAATCACGGAGCGCATGATATGCCAGCGTAATTCCTCCAGATGATCTATAAACGACATTTCTGCCTTTTCCGGAGAATTCTTGAAAAATCTTGTAATTGACATTTGATTAGTTAAAGCGGGCAAAATTACTACTTAATGTGAATGGTTCGTTTGTTATTTACGGGTTAAGCACCTATAACGATTTAAAGTCCTTAAATGATACATACCATAAATCCGCAAATTTGAATAGTGGTTAAGTAATAAAGTTTAGGTAAGAATCGGTATTATTCAGGTGATAGCGCCTGCGTTATAAGCATCTGTTCTAAACGAGGTAAGAACCGCTTACTTTAAAATTTTTAGCCTGACCATTTCAATTCGGGTGTCGCTTACACTCATGATATCAAATTCATAATCACCTATAATGATCCTTTCCTTAATTTTCGGAATGGTTTCATGTTTATGGATTATAAATCCGGATAATGTCTCTGATTCATTTTCAGGCAGGTCTAATTCGTATTTCTCATTAAGATAATCGAGTTCTAAACGCCCTGAAAAAATATACTCTTCGTCAGACAATTTTTTTTCTTCAAAATCTTCTGTATCATATTCGTCTTTTATTTCACCAAATATCTCTTCCAGCAAATCTTCCATTGTTACTATGCCGGCTGTTCCACCAAATTCATCCACTACCCAGGCAATGCTTTTTCTTTCTTTAGAAAATTTGGATATAAGTCCTGTTGCGCTCATGCTTTCAGGAACTGCAGGTATGGGCAATAGGATAGACTGTACATCGGCAGGATACTTAAAAAGGTCCAGCTGGTGGATGTATCCTATAATATGGTCAATATTATTTTCGAAGACCAATAATTTGCTCAACTGGGTATCGACAAATTTTTTACGTACCACATCAATTGAAACAGAAACATCCACACCAACAATTTCCTTTCTTGGCACCAGGCATTTACGGATCTTCAATGTGGTAAGTGACAGGGCGTTTTCGAATAACTCCGTATTAAGGTCGTGATTGTCAGTGTTTTGCTCTTTGGTTTGTTGGAAGAAGTGCTCCAGGTCGGCGCGGGAAAATGCTTCTTTTCTTGAATCAACTCTTACATTGAAAAGGTATTTTAATATACCTTCTGCAACCGAAACAAAAAGCGCGGCAACCGGCTGGAAAATTTTATAAAAGAATTTGGTGATAGATGAAATAAACCCGGTTAGAATAAACTCACTTTTTGCCCTCCAGATAGCTTTCGGAAGAAACTGACCAAAGATAAGGATAATGAATGCAGAAGTCAGTGTTTCAAAAAGCAGCTTGATCAGGTTTAGATAGGCTGGTGCTATGTTTTGCTTGTCCTGTAACCAGTTCCATATTGGCTGCAGCATCTGGCCTACCAGTAATCCATACACTACCAGGAAGAAATTAAATCCCAGCAGGGTGGCACCTATAAATTTGGAGGGTTCATCAAGGAAGTAAGATAACAGGATGCCGCTTCTGCGGCCTTGTTTTTTTTTTAATTCAACTGTGAGCTTGTTAACGCTAATAAACGCAATCTGGATACCGACAAAAAAGCCAACCAGCAAAATAGATAATACTATATAGCCAATAGTGTTCCAGTTGATCATAAGACTACGAATGTATATAAAAATTTTGGGGAACTAAAGAATTCGTTCAGCTTCAGGAAGAGGGCAGAAGCAGTTATAAGCCGAACAAAATGCTGAATTTGCCACGTTAATACAGCAAACAGGGAGAACAGGATGAATAGAAATCAGTGGTTGCATTTAATTATGCAAATACTTTTCAATAGCCAGCGCGGCTTCACTGCAGGCTTTTGTAAGATCGTTGTTTACTATAATTTTATGAAAATGATGCTTAAAAGAAATCTCATAAGCCGCTTTATTTATCCTAGCATTTAAAGTTTCGGGGTCTTCAGTTCCCCTGCCTTCAAGGCGTTTCTTCAACTCTGCCACAGAGGGCGGTTCAATGAAAATAGAGAAAGAATCATCCAGGTATTGTTGTTGTACATGTATGGCACCTTTCACATCTATGTCAAGAATTGGCACCTGTCCATTTTGCCATATACGGTCAAATTCGCTTTTCAATGTACCATAGTACTTTCCTTCATATACCATTTCCCATTCAACAAATTCATTATCATGTATCTTTTTATTGAATTGTTCCAGTGTCATAAAATAGTAGTCCACTCCCTGCGTTTCAGTTTCCCGGGGTGGGCGGGTAGCCGCTGAAACTGAAAATGAAAGTTGGGGAAAATGGCTTATCAGATAACGGGTAATAGATGTTTTACCTGCTCCTGATGGAGCAGTGATAATGATAATTTTCTGTAAATGGGTGCCGGCCATATTTATGTTTAATGTGCTTAATGCTTAATAAGGCCGCAAGTTTACATTAAAACGCTGTGAACATTTGGCAGCTATCTTTTAATTTTTTACAATTTTTTCTTTACCTAGTATGGTTCCGTCTTCCGTTACGATGATCGTATAGTAGATACCGGGGCTAATGGATTGAAGATTTCTCAAAGTTATTTGAGTGTTACCAGATTCCAGTGTGTATTTTTCGTTACGAAGAACAGCGCCCCTGGCATCGACAAGTTTGAGAAAGACCGCTGAAGGGCGAGATACAGGACGCACAACATTAAAAGTTATCTGATCACCGAAAGGGTTTGGAAAAACCTTAAACGTAGCTATCACCCCGGTAACAGCGAACT
>JBBJOD010000325.1:0-5987 GCA_037721715.1 Chitinophagaceae bacterium
CTCTTCGCGACCAGGTATCCGTTGGAACTTCCATTAAAGTAATTCAACAATAATTATTTCGGTTGGGATTGGTTGGAGAAGCATATTGAATTTCTGTTACATTGCTGGATTACCAGGCTTATGGCGATCAACACATTTGCAAAACAGGTAGTTAATTTGCGTTAACACTTGATCGAAGCGGGAAATAGATAATCAATTGAACTCCGGTCCGACGAAGCATATATTGGAATTTTGTCTTTGACAGGGTAGACCACCGGCTTGCATACCTGGCACCAATAGACGAAGATTAGCGTAATTGTAAGCATTTAGTTGCGTTTACTACCCGCATACCATCACCAAATCTAAAATGGTTGTCAGTATACTGCTTATGATCAAGATTAAAAAGTTTTTGTATCATCTACCTAATATTTTTCGATACCGCGGACTGTTCCCGTAAAATAGTTACTGAATGTTTTAAGCGGAAATAAGTCTTTATGGTGAACTAATAACCTGTGTAAAAGCTGCGGGGCAATTTCGCGCTGAATTGGGCGGTAATAAGTGCCGGTTATATGTTACTTCACTTGTGGCATTGGATATTTTTTAGAGGCGTCATCAACAATTAGCACCCAGTCTAATCCCTCGCTGTTATTTCGGGGTGGGGTAAATAATTTTTGACCGGTATTATCAAAGGTACCAACATTCTTTATTTCACCGGTACGCGGATTGTACCAATTCGCTGTTGCCTGTTCGCCGCTGATTCTTTTAAGATTCAGTGCAAACGGCGTTCCCTGTGCGCTGTATACAAACAAATAATCTTTACCGTGAGTAGCCTGAATCAGATTGGTATTGCAGGCAGCGTCGGCAATGACCGCCTGATCCGGAACACGGTCCATCATTGGGCGGGAAAGCATGAGTGCCTTTAAGAACTTCAATTGGTTGGCCCCGGCTAAATCCAGCGATTCATGCCAGGGCCTGGGGGGCGCATTGATGGGCCGCCTGTTCTTGTCGAAAAATTGCCAAACGGCATGCACACCATAGGTATGGCCAAAAGCCCCTCCAAACAGCGAAAGGTAAGCAGCTTTGCGAATGTCGTATGATGTGCTGTACCCCATATCTTTAACATTGAAGCAAACCGGATGTTCTTCGTAGATAGGTTCGCCATTAACAATGGGTTTAATGGGCGAAAGCTGGTAATCAGCAAATATTTTTACGTGTTCGAGGGTTTCGGTGCAATGGCCGGTTTGCTGCATGTTTACGTCGAGCCAGGCATCGTCATGAAAATAGGTGGAGGAGGAGCCACCGCCTCTCGGGTGAAAGGTTATCAGTGCTTCATCCGCACCGCCAACGCCATCAGTGATACCGGCAGCCATGGCTCGCCACACAGCCTGGAACGCCGGGTTTTCAACCGTCCGGTCTCCGCCCAATATCCATATAATGTTTGCCCTGTTCTTATACCGATTGCCCAAGAATTTTCCGTACACCTGGGCGTTGGCGGTAGTAAAGGTAGCACCGCCTCGGTCCCCGTTTACTTTATCGGCCCAGGTTGGCAATAAGCCTATGTTTAATCCATACTTGCCGGCAAGGTCAATGATGGCATCCACCTTTTTAAAATAATCCGCATTGGGTTTTGTCGGGTCGTTACCGTCCAGGGGCTTATACCCTTCGGGTGTGGGGTCGTTTAGGCCATCCAGCTCCGCTAACACAACGGCCTGGATCACTGTAAAGCCTTGTTCGGCCCTTTTTTTCAGGTAGCGGTCAGCTTCCGAAAGGGTCAGGCGGTGAATGAGTTCCCATGCGGTATCTCCCAGCCAAAAGAACGGTGTACCGTCTGCTTTTACTAAGTAGCGTTTGTTATCACTAACCTTTAACACCTGTGCGCCTGCCGGTGCGGAATAGATCAGGAAGATGAGCAAAGTTGTACAAAGCACAATTTGTTTTTTCATGGTTGAAAAATTTAAGCTATTAAAGAATCATTTTGTTGGGCGACCGTTGTTGGTGGTAAGGCTATTATGGTTTTTGTTGTTTGGTACGGGTAGTTTTCATTTTTGCAGGTTACCCGGTGGATGACATTGCGCTCTTGTTATGGTGACGATCTCGTGCGGTTGAAGAAGTAGGATGCCGGGTAAAATTGTCGAATGCACCGTTTTTTTGCTCTCCTGAATGCACTACGTGCACTGCATCAAAAATTTGCGGCAGGGTAACCTTAAGGGTCTCACCCGTATGATTGGCGATCAGCAAACATTGATCCTGGTCTTTTTGAAGAAGCAGCGACGAAACCTTCAGTAGCTCGTTGCAAACTGTTGTCACCACAAATGGAGGCTTCCATTTTAAGATAGTGGTGAGTAATACACCCACTGGGTACAAACGATCTTCCGTTGCAATACCGCCAGGGCCAAACGTTTCGAAATAGGTAATGGAGGCAGCACCCGTTTCCAGCAAATATTTCAGGCTGCCCAGCGTCCAGGCAGCGCAAAACGGCGCTGTTTGCCGCTCATCCGCTGCCCGTTTGCTGGCTGTACCGGATGTTGCCACGGCGTTAAACCACGGCTCCAGCGTAACCGGCGAGATATGAACCGGCTTCTCCATCGCAGGATGGTATGCGGTTTTGACTACATCGGCTTTTTTCTCTATCACTTCATTTTTTATAACTCCCGCAACGGTATTCCAGTCGTTATCCCTAACAGCGAAATACAGCATCCGTACGATCTCGGTGCCTCCGGCACCCAAGTAGCGCAGAAAGCCATCTTTGTAAACTGCCGTTATCGGTCCTGCCTGTACGAACATGAAGAAAAATTTTTAGAATAAACGATCCTTATTTTGTCAGGAACTGCCCCACATTTTCTTTGGTTATCCGCAACAAACCTGTGTTGATCACTTCCGGAATATTGGTTATGCCTGATTCCGCATCATTTTTCGACAGGCGGTTGGTACGGTGTACCATATCAAATAAAAACTGGGCGCCGTACCAGGTAAACAATTCGCGCTTTTGCCCCGCCAGCATCTGGATAACCCCATCATTAACCAATTGCAGGTGTTCGGGTTCCCAATCTACGGTGGTAATTTTAATTTTGCCTGCTTTGCCTGCCTCCTTTACCGCCAGCCCCATGCCGGGACCTGAATTGGAATCGAAACCACACAGGGCGGCCAAATCAGGATGTGCGGCCAGCAAATCGGAGGTGATTCGCGCAGCCAGTTCTACGTTTGCCTTGTCGTCGTACTTGCCAACAACTGTTATTCCTGGATATTTTTTTAAAACGTCCAGCAATCCCTGGAAGCCTGCTTCCATATTGGTGAGTCCCAGGATGCCCATGTAGGCTATTTTGCCCTTTCCGCCAGTTAGCCGTACTATTTCGTCGCCTTGCATTTTTCCAATCTGGTACCAGTCCGTCCCTAAAAAACCATGGCGGCGGGAAGCCGGAATATCGGAGTCATAAACTACGGTAGGGATGCCGGCATCAACCGCTTTGTTAATGGCCTGGGCAATACCGGGGTCAGTGCCGTTGATTAGTAGTCCTGCGGGGCGGGAGGCGATTACCTGCTCAATGGTTTCAATTTGTGCAGGCACATCCCACTCGGCCGGTCCGAGGATGGATACTTTCACACCCCGTGTTTTGCCCCAGCGTAAAAAGGCGGCCTGGTCGTGGTTAACATACATAGGCATGTTGATGGCAGTAGTCACCATTACATATTCCTCGTTGGGATTACTCTTACCATCATCGGTAGTGGTAACAAATGCGCTGGATACACCGCCGGCTTCTTCTTTTGGCGGCAACTGGCAGCCGGCCATCATTATACCTGTCAGTGCAAAAATGAAATGTAAAATTTTCATTAGTTTCTTCTTGTTTGTTGATGGGAACAACATTGTTTAAACGCCCCTGCTGCGTCGCTGAATATACAGATCCAGCCAAACAGCGGAGATGAGAATGAGTCCGAGAATGATCTCCTGCCATAACCCCGATATCCGTGCAATGACCATAATGTTGGCTACAAGCGCCATGAACAAAGCCCCCAGTAAGGCGCCTGGAATTTTGCCTACGCCGCCTGTTAAGCTGGCGCCACCCAAAATAACAGCCGTGATGACGCGTAACTCGAGACCACGTCCGAGAGTGGACATGGCTGCCCCTAACCGGGAGGCAAGTAAAATGCCCGCAATGCCGGCCAGCAGGGCCGATAAAATAAAGGCATAGTGCTTCATCCGTTTTACCCGGATGCCCGACAGTTCGGCTGCTTTTTCGTTTCCGCCAATGTAGTAGTACCGCCGGAAAAAGATGGTTTTGTTCGCAAGAAAGGTGAACAGGGCAACGGTCAGCAGCATGTACCAAACCGGCATTTGAATGCCTAGCATTTTCGCCTGGCCGATGGCTTTAAACCAGTACGGCAGATTCTGGATGCCGGAACCTGCTACCAGCAGGGCGCCGCCGCGTACGATGCCCAGCATGGCAAGCGTTTGGATCATGGGGTTGATGCCCTGGTAAGCAATCAGGTAGCCGTTTATCCATCCAATCAGCAACGCGGCGGCCAGGCCGGCGGCGATGGCAAGCGGCACAGGCACTCCCTGGAAAAACATCAGGTGAGCAGCCAATCCCCCGGAGAAGGCCACCACCGATCCAACCGATAAATCAAACATGCCGGATATCAGCAGCAACATCATCCCTACGGCTACAATAGTGTCGATGGACATGTTCAGCATGAGCTGGCTGCCGTTTTCGAAGGTGGGGAAGTTGTTGGGAAACACCAGGCTTGCGATTACGATTATGATAATAATGGTAATTGCCAGTGAGTAAACGCGGTCGTTTACAATTTTTTTCAATAACTGATTGTTTATAGCCATCGTTAAATTGTTGAACAGCGGGTGCCCTGGGCTGTTCCCTGGTTTATGTAAAGAAAACGATTGCATTAAGGGGTTGCCAGTGACATGATTTCTTCTTCGCTTGTCTGCCGCCCTTCCAGCGTTCCGGCAATGCTGCCCTGCCGGATCACGATGATCCGGTCGGCCAGGGCCAACAGTTCCGACAGTTCGCTGGAGATTAGCAAAATGCCCTTGCCGGAAGCGGCCAGTTGGCGAAGCAGTTGGTACACCTCTGCCTTGGCACCTACGTCAATGCCATGCGTTGGTTCATCAACGATCAATAACCTGGGATGGGTGAGCAGCCATTTGGCCAGCACTACTTTTTGCTGATTCCCACCACTGAGATGAACCACCTCCTGTTGCACGTGCGGGGTAGCAATCCTTAATTTTTTGGTGTAGTCCTTTGCAATCCCCACTGCCTTGTGTTCATTGTACCACCTGCTGCCTGTTGCCGCCCCCAGGTTGGCAACCAGTATATTATCGGCAACGGTCTTGTTTAAAAACAATCCACCCGATTTTCGTTCTTCCGGTACATAACCAATGCCTGCTTCAATGGCATCCTTTGGGTGTTTCGGGTTTATCTCTTCTCCTGCTAAAAAAACGGTTCCGGACAGCCGGGGCAGGTAGTCAAAAATGGTTTGTGCAATCTCGGTTCGGCCGGCGCCAATTAGCCCGGCAAGTCCTAGAATTTCGCCTGCATGAACCGTAAAATGGATGTTGGCAAATCCGCGCCCGGACAAACCTGCTACCCGGAGTAATGCTTCTTCGCCAGCTGTGGAGGCAACCCGCTTATTGGAAAGCTCCCTGCCAACCATCAGTTGGATAAGGCCATCGGTGGTGAGTGCATCAATGGCATGGGTGCCCTGGTATCTCCCGTCTTTCAGTACCGAAACCCGGTCGGCAATTTTAAAAATTTCCGCCAGGCGATGCGAAATATAAATGATGGATTTACCTGCACCTTTTAATTTTTTAATAATGTCAAACAGGGTACGGGTTTCCCGGCCTGTTATGGAAGCCGTTGGCTCATCAAGGATCAATATGGATGGGTTCTTTGACAATGCTTTCGCTATTTCCACCATCTGCTTTTCGCCTGGTGATAGTTCACCCACCAGCGTACCGGGTTTGATGAAATCCATCTGCAGATCCTTCAGCAGTTGGG
>JBBJOD010000326.1:0-5984 GCA_037721715.1 Chitinophagaceae bacterium
AATCCATCACTACCATTATTTCGTTCGTATGGCCACCACCGGATCCATTCTTGCAGCAATGGAGGCGGGGATAATCCCTGCAAGGATACCAATAACGATGCAGATAGTAACGGCTAATCCCATAATACCTATAGAAATAAAAATCGGGAAATCAAATAAGGCCGAAAATACTTTCGTAAGTATGAAGACTAGCAGGATACCAATAGCGCCACCCAGTATACACAGGAATGCAGATTCTAACAGGAACTCAAGGAGAATGGTTGAACTTCTTGCTCCGATTGCTTTTTTCAAACCTATCTGGCTCGTTCTTTCACGCACAGTAACAAACATAATGTTCGCAACTCCAAACATACCTACCACCAGAGAGAGGCCGGCAATGGCCCATCCGCCCATATTTATACCGGAAAACAGTCCATCGGTCATCTCCTTCAATGGCTCTATATCGTTCAGGCTGTAATTGTCTTCTTCGGTAGGCTTTAGTTTACGAATCGATCGCATGGCAGCAGTAAGGTCATCTTTTACCTGTGCAACAGGTACCTGGTCTCTCGCTTTAACAATTATTACCGGCGAACCATTTTCTTCGCGGACCATAGTTTTCAAAAAACTATACGGCATCATGATACAATTGTCGAATCCCCACATATCAATCATGCTTTGTCCCTGTTTTTTGATCAGTCCGACAACATTGCCAATCTTTCCCTTGATCTCAATTTGTTTACCCAAGGCGTTTTCAGGTTTAACAAAAAGTTGTTCTGCTACGTTGTAACCAATAACGATTGAATTGGCTGCCTGGTCATAATCTGCCTGTTGAAAATACCGGCCAAGGCTCACTTCTATCTTTTGAATACTGGGAAATTCTTCTGTGATGCCGAGGTATCTCACTTCGTTCACAATATCGTCTTCATACTCAACTTTATCACGCGTTTCTATTTTAAAGGCCATGTTCTCGGCACTGAGAACTTTTTGCTTCAGCATCCTCATTTCGTCGTGTTTCATTTGGGGCCGTTTCATCAATTTCCACCATTCCTTATTCGGTCCATAAGCCCACTTGTCGATATATATCGAATTAGTGCCCAAAGAATTGATATCGTTCTGCACGTTCTGCTGCAGGCTGTTAACGGTTGCCAACACTCCGATGATGCAAAAAATACCTATAGTAATCCCGAAAAGTGATAAAAAAGTACGCAGTTTATTTGAGCGAAATTCGGCGAGCGCCATTTTCAAACTGCTTCCGATTATTTCAAATATTCTAAACATATTCAAATTTACGGTTTCAACGTTATAAGCAACCAGTAAATTGTTTCAATGTGCCTGCCAGAGGATAAGAGGGAACCGGCATATGTTTCCGGTAAAATCGCCTGAAATAGAAAAAAATTAACCGCGAAGATTCTGCGAACAATTTCAGAGTTCCTGGCGCAAGTGTTCCAACGGGCTCAACCAGGTAGGTTTCGTACCAGGAATCGCCCGTTGAACGACTTTTGCCTGTGAGCAAAAATCGCATAAAAGTAAACTGGCGAAGAAACTAACCAGGCGACTATTGCTATTTAACGGTCATGACATCGTATCCTGGTGGAAAATCAAGTATGGGTTTCTCGTCTTTCCTGAAAATTCCAAACATAGTACTGCCGCTGCCACTCATAGCCGCATAAATGGCTCCCTGGCTATACAATGCATCTTTTATTTTTTGCAGCGCAGGGTAGGTGCTGAATACGGGTTGCTCGAAATCATTCACCAGTTCATTTTTCCAGCTTTCCACTGGATGCACAATAACATCGGTGATACTCCGGAATGATTGCTCCTGCCTATAATCAGCCGAGCGGTGCAGTTGATGAAACGCCCAGCCGGTATTGATATGAATGTCGGCATTAACCAGTATAATCGTGTAATCTGACAGGTTAACCATTACCGTTTCCATCGACTCACCCCGGCTAGTCGCCAAACAGGGACTGTTTATTATAAAAAAAGGACAGTCGCTGCCGATCACTACAGCATAACTGATCAACTGGCTTTTAGTAAGGTTAAGCTGGTATTTTTCATTTAATGTTAAAAGCGTAAAAGCGCCATCGGCCGAGCCACCACCTAAACCAGCTCCCATCGGGATTACTTTGTGCAGGTGCAATCTTACAGGTGGAAGCTCCGGGAAATCTTTCTTTAAAAGCCGGTAGGCTCTTATGCATAGGTTGTCACTGGTTGAACCGGCAATTGGAGTACCGGAAGCGGTAAATACAACAAAGTCATTTTTTTCTTCCTGTGTGATTAACTCATGGTAGTGGCAGGAAGTGATTTCCAGTATATCTGTTACCGCTATGGGATAAAAAATGGTTTCAAGGTCATGGAATCCATCGCTTCGTTTACTGTAGACAGTAAGTCCAAGGTTTATTTTACAATTAGGAAAAGCGATCACCGAACAGTTTCATTTAGTTACAATTGGCCGTTACAAATTGCCGCCTCCACAATCCAGCGAGCATCGCGGGATCTAAAGAACCCTCATTTTCTCAGTAAGTGATTATCGTTTCCTGCTGGCTATCTCGTCCCTGATAGATATTGCCCGGATGTAATCCTCCTGTTCCAACACCTCGTTCAACAATACAGTAAGCTCTTCCAACGACATTGCCCTGAGGTCATCCCGTCCGGAGTGCTCGGTGGTTGTTTCCACCGGCCCTTTCTTTTTTTTGCCTGTATCTTCCATAAGTATTCCGGCGCTTTCCAATATGTGTTCGTAGGTAAAAATCGGGCAACCAAATCGAACTGCCAGTGCAAGAGCATCCGAGGTGCGTGAATCAATTTCAACGGTATCGTGCTCACTGACACAAACGAGCTTGGAGTAAAATATACCTTCCTGGAGATCGCTGATAATGATCTCTGTGAGATCTACGTTAAAAGCACTCATGAAATTTTTCATAAGGTCGTGGGTTAACGGCCTGCTGGGTTGCATTTTTTCAAGTGCCACTGCAATCGCCTGCGCCTCAAATCCACCGATTACAATCGGCAAACGCCGCAGACCGTTCACTTCACCCATCACTACCGCGTAAGAATGCGTTTGCGTTATGCTGTGTGACAATGCTACTATTTCCAGTTCTATCTTTCTCATTTCCTCACCTGCAGGCAGGTTTATTTTTTTTTAAGCAAATATAAAAACTAAAGGCCTTCAAAATCAATTGAAAGCCTTCAAAAATAAATTAATTAAATATAATTTGAAGATTATATTCTTTTCCTAAATACCTTTTATTTTTTTTACAGCCTGCGTTATTTTAGGGACCACCTCAAACACATCGCCGACAATTCCATAATCAGCTGCTTTAAAAAAGGGAGCTTCGGCGTCTTTATTGATCACAACAATTACCTTACTGCGATTAACTCCTGCCAGGTGCTGGATGGCACCTGAGATGCCAAGTGCGAAATAAACGTTGGGTGCAATGGCAAAGCCTGTTTGGCCTACATGTTCGTGGTGGGGCCTCCAGTGCGAGTCTGCCACAGGGCGGCTGCAAGCTGTTGCAGCTCCCAATGCTTTAGCCAGGTCTTCTACCAATGCCCAGTTTTCCGGACCTTTTAAACCCCTTCCTCCGCTTACCACTATTTCAGCTTCTGTGAGAGGTATTTCACCTGTAATTCTGTTGATAGCAGTTACTTTAACTTTCGGTGAATTGACGGTTGGCTGCATAACACTTACTTCCGCCACACCTTCTCCCTCCGTTACTTTGTAAGCATTGGGGTTAAGTGATATGATTTTTATGTTAGTAAGCAGTGCCACATTAGCGAACGCTTTGCCACTAAAAACATTTTTTCTTACCACGAATCCATTGCTGGTGTCGGGCAAACCAATAGCTCCTGCCACAAGGCCAGCCTTTAACCGGGCAGATAGTCTCGGGGCAATGGCTTTGCCATCTACATTGTTTGAAAATACAATGACTGTCGCACCGGACTGTAAGGCTACCTCTGCGATTACACTGGTAAAAAGCTGTGCATCGAAGTGATTTAAAGAATTGTTATCAACATGGTGAACTTTGGTGATTCCATATTTGCCCAATGCAGCCAAATCAGCGTTTACTGATCCTACTACAACACCCTCAGCAGTGGTGCCTAAAAGTTCGGCCACTTTTGCACCGTAGCTCAGCACTTCCAGCGAAGCCTTTTTAATCTGGCCTTCCGATTGGTCTACAAAAATTAAAACTGACATATTTTTATTTTGAATTGAAAATGGATAACCTTTTTACTTAACTGGTTATAGAGGGGCTTTGATGTAGGTTATCATTAAAATACCTTAGCTTCTTCATGAAGCAACCGTACCAGTTCTTCCGGGTTATCCGCAGAAATTAGTTTTACGCCGGCTTTAGCAGGCGGTAATTCAAAGCTTACATAAGAAGTCAAAGCGTCGGCGGCGACAGGCTCCAGTACTTTTAGTGGTTTTGTTCTGGCAGCCATAATACCGCGCATATTAGGGATCCTTGCTTCAGCAAATCCCTTCTGACAACTAACCACCAGCGGCAAGCTCACCTCACAAATTTCTTCACCCCCTTCAATTTCCCGGCTGGCGGTTGCCGTGTTCCCGGCAAGTTTAAGTGTTGTCGCCAACGATAGGTAAGGCATGTCTAGCAATTCAGCAACCATTCCCCCGATTGACGAACCGTTGTAATCGATGGTTTCTTTCCCGGTGAATATAAGGTCGTAGGAACCTTGTTGTGCGATGGATGCGATCTGAGAAGCTATATAAAAGCTATCCTGGCTTTCAGCGTTCACCCTAATAGCTTCGTCTCCTCCCAGGGCAAGCGCCTTGCGTATGATCGGATCTGTATCGGCGGCTCCAACGGTTACGAGGTGAATAATGACAGATGGATCTTTTTCTTTTAATTCTATGGCTCTCACCAGGGCGTACCACTCATCGTATGGGTTAATGATCCATTGCACCCCTGCTTGGGCGAATTTCGTGTTGTTGTCTGTGAAGGCTATTTTTGCCGTAGTATCAGGCGTTTTTGTAATACAAACTAATATCTTCATGAACCGAATGTTTGAATGAACAATAAAGTTGTTTATGCAACTAATACAAAGATAAGGGTTGTGAATCACGTAGCATAAAAATTAATGATTGAAATGGATAAGATTGATAAACTGAAAAGCTTCCTGTTAATGAATCCCCAGGACAGTTTTCTACAGCACGCATTGGCTTTGGAATACATTAAAGTGGGCGAGGATGGAGAAGCAAGGCTGCTTTTCGAAGCCATCCTGGCGAGCGATCCTCAATACATCGGTTCCTATTATCACCTGGCTAAATTGCTTGAACGAACTGGAGAAACTGATGAAGCTATTAAGATATATGAGCAGGGAATGGTAGCCTGTCGGATTGCTGGTGACAATCATGCGTACAACGAACTGCAGGGAGCTTTTGAGAATGTAGCGTTTTAAATAGCTGTCAGTTGTGAGCGGTTAGCAGAAGCCCTAGTAATAAATGTGGTTTATTCAGGGCACTATAAAATTCCCTTCATCATCTGCTGAAAAAAAGTTTACCATGAAAAAATCCGCCGACAAATTAACGCTGCAAGGAACAAGTCTCTTACACCAGTTCCTGCAATTTATAAAAAAAGAAGAGCTTTTTCCACTAAAAAATCATTTACTACTGGCTGTGAGCGGTGGGGTAGATTCGGTGGTACTATGCGAATTGTGTAAACAGGCGGAGTTCCATTTCAGTATTGCTCATTGTAACTTTCAACTAAGGGGTGAGGAGAGTAACAAAGATGAACAATCCGTTAGGGAGATGGGTGATCGCTACAATGTGCAGGTGTTTGTTAAAGACTTTGATACCAATGCCTATGCTAACGATCATAACCTTTCGATACAGGTGGCCGCCCGCGAACTGCGTTATGCCTGGTTTC
This sequence comes from Chitinophagaceae bacterium, assembly GCA_037721715.1. Taxonomy (GTDB): domain Bacteria; phylum Bacteroidota; class Bacteroidia; order Chitinophagales; family Chitinophagaceae; genus JADCRZ01. The sequence continues at coordinate 5,868 of JBBJOD010000326.1, forward strand.
AAAGCATACTTGAAAACGATAAAAATTCGATACATGCGGTGTTGACCGCGCATCATGCTGATGATAATATTGAGACCGTATTGATGAACTTTTTCAAAGGAACCGGAATGGCCGGGC
>JBBJOD010000327.1:0-5977 GCA_037721715.1 Chitinophagaceae bacterium
GGTTACTTTCTAGTGAAAGTATTTAGTAAGAAATTATCCGAAAATTCTATCATTCTCATATCCTTTGGTATCGCAGGCATTGTCTTTTCCTTCAATTATGTACTTCCACTCATTTTCTGGGGGCATGTAGGCATGTGCTTGTATTATCTTGAAAAGAAAGAACCAGAAACGCCAGAAGCGTCGTTGGATCTAGCCAGACAATAGCTAAGACCTGGAAATTCTTATGCCGTTGTGATGAAAGCCGATCCGATATCCTCACTTAAACCTGACCGTTAAGATACCTGTCACTATGTACTTCAATGCATGAAGCCATTTGTTATGGTCAATATGAAACGGATGTGAAGCAATTCAAATTTTCAATCGGTAAAGTGATCAACTTTTAATTATGAACCATATTTGTACATGGATCTGCGCAGACAAAGTAGGAGAAGAAGGAATATTTCCCCAGTCTAATACGCGTCTTAAATCTTCAAGCAAGGGGCACCAGAATATTTACTGGAGATGCCTTGTAGTATTTTATATAACGAGCCGGCGCTTCAACAAAAATGAAAAGCATGTGCTTTTTACAAATGTGAGACAACTACCGGAGGTGGATGGAGTTAGAATGAGCGATATCCTAAAAAAACTGGACGTAGAGGTGGTCTGCACTGATTTCAAATACAAAACGCCAAAGGGCTATTTCGGCACTTTTCAAAACCAGTTCTACGAGTTCTCTATCCTGGAATATATCTCGCAGCACAACAAATGCCTGGACGATCAATACCTCATCGTTGATTCTGACTGCTTATTTTTAAAGCCAGCCAGCGAAATGTTCAACGAAGCCGCAAAAACGGGTTTCATGTCGTTTGAAGATGAGTGTACTGTTGACCTGGTGATCAACGGACTGAGCCGAAGAAACATGAAAACGCTGTATGAAAGTTTACTAAGCCGCACGCTGAACGAAATTCCAGGCTATCACCTGGGAGAATTCCTGCTGGCAAGCGTAAGAAATATTAATAAGATATTTTCAGATTTCCAGGTCCTGCTGCCTAAAATGCTTGAAAGAAACAGCAAAGGCCTGCCAAAATTTAACGAGGAGGCTCATACGCTCAGTTTTCTATATTTCAAAAATGATCTGAAGGCCAGCCAGAACAAAACGCTTATGAAACGGATCTGGACGAACCCGTTGTTCTACCGCAATGTCAGCAATGCTGATATCCATTTAGTGCTGTGGCACCTGCCTGCTGAAAAAACATTTGGAATCGCCAGATTGTATGAAGATTTCGTACATAAGTCAAACCATTTGGGTCTGGAGATTTCAGACGAAGCCTACCTGGAATTGCTACAGAAAACGTTGGGCATACCGTCTTTACCTATAAAAATGAAGTTGAAATATTATACGATCAGTTGCTACCGGGCGATAAAAAAAAGATGGCCCTCGTTCAAAATGACGGGTAAACCAACGCTTGCCGGGTGACGGGCAACAGGTATCAGGTGCCGAAGAAAATAAGAGTAACCATTCACCAATTTTATTTTTTGTTTCAAACTAAAAATGTCAACAACAATCGCACAACACATAACTCATCACTCATAATACATAACTAAAAACATTGACCATTCACCATTCACCAATAAGCCATTCACCAATAAGCCGTTCACCAATCAGCCGTTCATCTATACCCACAGTTATGAAAATCGCGGTGCTGTTAGCCACCTTTAACCGGAAAGAAAAAACCATCACTTGCCTGGAGAGCCTTAACAGGCAGGCACTGGCAGAAGGTGTACACCTGGAGGTGTTTCTTACAGATGATGCATCTTCTGACGGCACGGCTGAAACGGTAGGCAAGAATTTCAAGAACGTCAATATATTCAATGGAACAGGTTCGCTTTTCTGGGCCGGCGGCATGAGAAATTCCTGGAGCCAGGCTTTGTCATACAACCCGGACTCTTATTTACTGCTTAATGACGACACCGTATTAACAAAAAATGCAGTCAGTGATTTACTGAAGTGCAGCACACAGCAGGCAAAAAATGGTACTTCTCCGGCTATTTGTATCGGCAGCACGGTAGACATGCAGAGCGGCGAAATTTCGTATGGCGGAAAAAAGTTAAGGTCAAAGATTCGTATAGCCAGCGACACCGTATTCAGTGAAACAGAATCGTTGGAATGCGACCTGGGGAATGCGAATATCATGTTAGTTCCCAAACAGGTGGTGGAAAAAATCGGCATATTGTCAACGGCGTTTACACATTGCCTTGCTGACTATGATTACACGCTGCGGGCGAAAAAAGCAGGCTTCCAGGTGATAGTAAGTCCAGGCATTTTGGGCCACTGCATCGACGACCATGGCAAAAACTGGAAATCGTCAAACGTCACGCTCAAAGAAAGGATCAGGTACCTGAAAAGTCCAAAAGGTTTGGCTTATAAAGAATACCTACACTTTATAAGAGAGCATTTTCCGCTGCACCTGCCATCGGCATTTTTCAAATTGTGGTTGAAAACTTTGTTCCCTTTTGTGTGGGACAAACTTAAATAATAATCCTTACTTAAAAAGAATACTCATAGCTAACCCGTAATCTTTCACAAATGAATCAATCAACCATCATAGCGATCTTCTGCTACAAAAGAGCCGCCAAACTCAAAACCTGCATTGAAGCCCTGCTTAAAAACCCGGAATGTAAGACCCTGGATATTATATTTTTCTGCGACGGTTATAAAAGTGACAGCGACAAAGAAGGTGTACTCGAAACCAGGGCCTATATAGATTCTATTACAGGATTTAAAGAAGTTCATAAGCGATACCGAGAAAAAAATTACAGTACGGGACCCAATTTCCGTGATGGCCTCACTTTCCTGTGTAATAATTACGAGCAGTTTATTGTAGTAGAAGATGACCTGGTAGTTTCACCCAATTACCTGAGCTATATGCTCGAAGGCCTTGACTTTTATAAAGACCAGAAATCAGTCTTCTGCATAACAGGCTACTGTTTTCCACTTGATGTAAGCAATTACGCGTATGATACAGTAATGTGTAAGCGGTTCTGCTCATATGGATGGGCCGCATGGTCGCACAAAGTAAAGCACGTAACATGGGATCTTAAGGAATTGGATAATTTGATTAAAACTTCTCCTGACTTTAAGAAGCGATTAAACAGCGAAGGATTCGACCTGTTCAGGATGTTGGTGAAACAGATAAAAGGCAAGATTTCCACATGGGATATACAGCTGCAGGTGCATGTTGCTGAGAATAAACTCAAAGTGGTGTACCCGGTATTATCGAAAGTTAGGAATATCGGGTTTGATACTGAATCTACAAACACGTTTGGCTTTGACTATCTCAAAACACCCGTTGATATCGGGGAGAAAAAGGTATTTAATTTCTGCGATGCAAATTCAAATGAACCGGTGATTCAGCAGCAATTAAAAAAACCTTATGCATTAAAAGCGCTGGTTACCAGGAAGATCATTAACACGTTCATCAAAGTGACTTCACAGGTCAAAAAAGCGCATTGAGGACTTTCAAACATAAGCTTCACAAAATGCCAGGCAAAAGCTTGAATAAACTAAAGTCTATGAATTCGTACAACGATTTACATGCGCACTATAGCACGTATAACAATTTTTCCATTGGCAGCATTAGCCCAATGAAAAAAATACCGTTGCTTGGCATTACTATAACCACCGGATCCTATAAAGATTTTGTGCAAAATATCATACAGTTTGCCGGTACCGGGATCAGCGATTACGCCTGCCTTGCAAATGTTCATATGCTTATTGAGGCGCATTTTGATAGGAAATTTGCCGATATCGTCAGCAGTGCTAGGATAATTGCCCCCGATGGAAAACCCCTTGCCTGGGCGTTAGGAATTTTATATGGCATCAGGCAACCCAGGGTAGCGGGAATGGATCTTTTTCCTGACCTATTAATCGAGGCTTCGGCCAAGCAGTTACCCGTTTACTTTTATGGTGGCACAGTGTCATTGCTAGATAAGACTGTACAACACCTGAAAACTAAATATCCTCACCTGAATATTGCTGGTTCGTATAGTCCGCCGTTTAGAAAGTTAAGCTCACAGGAAGACGATCGCATCGTGCAGCAGATAAATAATTCAGGGGCTCACCTGGTCTTTGTTGTACTGGGCTGCCCTAAGCAGGAGAAATGGATGGCTTCAATGAAAGGACGTGTTAACGCCTTGATGGTAGGAATCGGCGGTGCCTTACCTGTTTTGATCGGTGTTCACAAACGGGCCCCTCTATGGATGCAGTATGCAGGACTTGAATGGATGTTCCGGTTAACCCAGGAACCTACTCGTTTATTCAGGCGATATTCTATAACCAATTCCTTATTTATCTATATACTCATAAAAGAATACATTAAGAACAAGTTCTTGAAATAAACCTGCATTCTTCCGAGTTAGTGGGTTGACAGCTGCTGTAATAAATTTACGTATATTCATTAACGCATCCGGGTCCCCGCTTAGATACAACCCTTCTGGAAACAGAATGCCTTGCACCCCGATTAAAAAAGTGAGCCATGTACCGTAAAGCAGGTACCGGTATACTTTGGGATCTGGAAGCCTTTAAACTATGAACAACCCGATACATAAAAATATAATTAGTGAAGAGGTAGAAATATCAGAGGCGAGGCAGCGTAGATCAGGACGGATTTGTATGGCACTAATCGTCGTCTCTTCGATTCTACTGGGCCTGATAACAACCAGCCCTCTCAGCCTTTATCTTCACGGGAATGTACTTAAAGCTCTCCAGCTTTTTGGATTTGCCGGGCTGGGTATGTTATACGCTTCTGCCCTGAAGAACAGGGCCATCAGGTTTCACAAACACGGAACTCTCGGAAACAATAAATTCATTTTTACTGTCTTGCTATCGCTTGTTATCACAGTTGTACTCCTGATCTTGTACTTTCTTACAGACAGTAATATGATAAGGATGGCTTATGCATCCGCCTGTTCCTTTCTACTGCCATACACTATTCAACAATCCTGGCACCCTTATACCAACGTTCCGGAAAAGCGATTTAAAGTATGGTATAATTCTGATCTTGTGATGGACACCCGCACCACTGTTTTTCTTAATAGCCTGCCTGTTCGCATTAGCGTAACACGAAAATACTTCGACATAACAGACGAGTTATATGAAGTAACCGTACCCGGACATGTTCCCTTCGGAAAATATTTTAACCAGTTTGTTATTGAGAAAAACAAAAGCAATACCACTTCAATTGAATGCTTCGACCAGGAGAAAAAACCGTATGGCTGGCAGTTTTACATACATCGCCTGGGAGGCTTGAGTAAGCAATTTATAGACCCGGATTTAAGTTTAAGAGAAAACAACCTCAGGGACAACTCGATCATATTGGCAAAGCGTAAAAAGCAAGTACAAAACAACCAGAACGAACAGATTCAGGCGGCAGCATGGAAACCCGCTGCACCTAAAATAAACACCCCCATCAACAATCATGAAACCGGAAAATAACAACGACAGAAAAAAATTGCAATGGAAATTTGCCAGCTTGTATGCATTATCGCTGGTGCTGCTTGTGTTGATTCTATCGTCTTTTTGGGGGCCTTTGCCTACTGCCCGAATAAAAGGCAAAAAGACTCCCCTGACCGGGAATATTTCTCAGGAACACCAGATACTACTGGCAGATGACCTGCTCCATGCACATATGAATTATTTACAACAACTTGATAAAAGGTACATCACTTTACTGGCAGATTCTGCTACTGGTGAAGGCTTGAAAACGATCATACAAAAAATTACTGAAGCCGAAGCGGCTTTTAGCAAATCAATAGACAGCATCCGGGAATCCGGTAAAAGTTACAGTCCGGAACATATGCGGAAGTTTGAAAACATGGCTACTTCATTCGGCACGCTACTAGATAATCGTGCCTTTTCGAACAATGACCGCAATGCCATCGGTGCAGATGTTGCTGTTGCAGGAAACCTTCAGGGTGACCTGCTTAAACTGAAGAAAGA
>JBBJOD010000328.1:0-5970 GCA_037721715.1 Chitinophagaceae bacterium
GGGGGTATTCATTACGGGCTCAGACACCTCTGCCAATGCCTTGTTTGGAAAGCTACAGGCCGCCACTGCCACATCAATTGGTGTTGACCCCGTTGTTACGGTGGCAGCCAACGTATCCGGTGGTGTAGTCGGAAAAATGATCTCCCCTCAGTCTATCGCCGTGGCAGCAGCAGCAGGGCACCTGGTAGGCAAGGAATCTGAACTTTTCCGGTTTACCGTGAAGCACAGTTTCATTATGCTAATTTTTATCTGTTTCATCGTGTTGGGACAAGCCTACCTGTTTAGTTGGATCATACCTCAATATCAAATGCTCACTACCAAAGCCGCCGCTTTGGCGCCTGATTTCTCCCGCGGTTACACTTACCTGTTAGTTCTGGCGGGTGTATTGGCAGCCTTTATTTTTCTCATCATCTATTTGGCCAGGAACAAAGTTTCGAATCATAAATCACCTGCATTAAGAGTAACGAAATAATTATTATATGAACGAACCGCTATACAAATACATGAAAGTCGGACTGGTTCACTTCATGGCATACCCGGCAACAATAAAAGGAGAAGGCCCTATTTTGGAAACCATAAAAAAGCTGGCGCTTGACGACTACTTCACTGCCATTGAAATAACAACCATTAAGGACCTCGCAGAGCGCCACAAAGTAAAGCAGATGCTGGACACTTCTCACATGACAGTGGCCTACGGCGCCCAGCCTAGATTGTTAACAACGGGACTTAACATCAACGATCTTGACGAGCAAGGGAGACAGAAAGCCCTTGCTAATTTACGGGAAGGAATAGACGAAGCCTACGAGATGGGTGCGACCGGCTTCGCATTTCTAAGTGGCAAATACGAGGAAGATAAAAAAGAAGAAGCATACCAGGCCCTGGTTACATCTACAAAAGAAATCTGTAGTTACACCAAGAGCAAGGGAACTATGAGGGTGGCGTTGGAGGTTTTTGATTACGATGTAGACAAGAAAAGCCTGATAGGCCCTGCAGCGCTTGCTTTACGCTATGCCAAAGAAATCCGTGAAACGCATGACCATTTCGGGTTAATGGTTGACCTGAGCCACATTCCCCTGATCCATGAAACGATTGAAGAATCTCTTATTCCGGTTAAAGACTATATCATCCATGCGCATATCGGTAATTGCGTAGTGAAAAGCGCTGATATGCCCGGGTATGGCGACCTGCATCCCCGCTTTGGTTTTCCAAATGGCGAGAATGATGTGGACCAGGTAGTAGATTATTTAAGAGTGCTTTTACAAATCGGATTTTTAAATACCAAAAAGCCGCCTATTGTTAGTTTTGAGATCCGCCCTTTTGGTGAGGAGGACCCTGATATAGTTATCGCGAATGCTAAACGCACATTGAATGAAGCATGGGCAAGCCTTTAAATAAAAGAATTAATAAATGAAAACGAAGATTGTAATCTTAGACGGGTACACATTGAACCCGGGCGACCTTAGCTGGGATGAGTTAGAAAAATTAGGTGATGTAACAATTTACGACAGAACGCCGGAAGACCAGGTCTTGGAACGTGCAAAAGATGCGGTGGCCATTTTCACCAATAAGTGCCCGGTTGTAGAAGAAGTGATCAACCAGCTTCCTTCCCTGAAATATATCGGCGTGCTAGCTACCGGGTATAACGTCGTACAAACAGAAGCGGCAAAAAACAAAGGAATCATTGTTGCCAATGTACCGGGTTACGGCACTACCTCCGTGGTGCAATTGACGTTCGCTTTGTTACTCGAACTTTGCCATCATGCACAACGGCATAGTGATACCGTTTTAGAAGGAAAGTGGGCCAATTCAAAAGACTGGTGCTATTGGGATTTTCCACTGGTTGAATTGTCAGGTAAAACAATGGGCATTATCGGCTTTGGTAGAATCGGACAACAGGTTGCCGATGTAGCTGCAGCATTTGGAATGAAAATCATTGGATCGAGCCGAACGCGGACCGACCAATCGAACAGGAAAAATTTTAAGTGGGCGGAAGTGCCGGAGTTGTTAAAAGAATCTGATGTAGTCAGTATCCATTGCCCGTTATTTCCTGAAACCAAAGGCCTGATCAACAGGGAGAGCCTGCGCGAAATGAAACGATCTTCCTTCCTGTTGAATACCTCCAGGGGGCCCATCATTGTTGATGAGGACCTTGCTGATGCGCTTAACCAAGATGTAATTGCAGGTGCTGGAATAGATGTTCTCTCAGCAGAGCCACCTGCAAAAGACAACCCTCTTTTCAGGGCGAAAAACTGCATCATCACGCCACATATTGCCTGGGCAACTAAAGAAGCCAGGGCCCGGTTCATGGAAACCACGATCAATAACCTGACCGCCTTCCTGCAAGGCAATCCGGTTAACGTGGTCAATAAATAATTTTTAATGATACCACACAACCGATTATTAAGAACCTGTTTACTTTTTTTATTGAGCGGATGGGCGCTGCAGGGAATGGCCCAGCAAGCCGGCATCATAAAAAACGAACAAACTGGTGTTAATAAAAGGAAGGCTGGCGACCCCTTAAAATACCTTCCTAAAAATATGGAAGTGCTCACCTATTTTGGTGAGCGCGCAGATATTTCTCCAGACAACAACCGCATTGCATTTATGTCGAAAGGTTTTGGTGATGCTATGGTGATTGATGTAAAAAAGAGAATCATCAATTGCTTGACATGCCATATGCCCGGCGCTGCTTTTGTTAGGGTTATGCATTTGATATCTGGTGATTATTTATTGATTGGTCCGGAACATTTCGAAAACGTTCAGACCAGCAAGAAGGACAACGATTTATGGTATTTAAGTAAAGTGCCTGGCTCGCTTCCCGTTAAAATCGGGCAAAAAGTCAGTGAAGGAGTGGCCGTTTCTAAAACAAGTATGAAAATAGCATTCACTGAAATGGCTCCGAAAGATAATTTGAAAACTTTTTCGAACATAGTAGTGGCAGAACTGGACACATCCGGTGAAAGACCAACACTGATCCATAGAAAAACGGTCGTCGAAAGCATAGAAAGATCCTGCACGGTGGAAGCACAGGATTTTTACTTCAATGATACCGCCCTGATTTTTTTCTGTTATGTGCCCAATGGGGCTTTCGATGTAAAAGGCATCAACCTGGCTACCATGCAGGTAACCAATTTCTCCCTGGCTCCCAATGCTTTTAATGAGCCGGAAGGCATTTTCCCTGGCGGAAAATATACAACGGTCGAAATGGATCGCCAGTGTGAGTGGCTCGGCGGTCAACGGGGATCTTCTAACCTTGACATCTGGAAATTGAAATTGGATGGCACTGGGAAAAACATAGAACGGCTCACTCATTTCAATGATTACGAAGGCGGGAAGGCTGCCAACCCCGTTGTTTCTACAGATGGAAAATTTATGGCCTTCCAGGCAGCCAGGTCAACGGATCCGCCAGGTATGGGGCGCGGACTTTTGTTGTATTGGTTCAATAAATAACAGCATGGGGTTTTCAGCTATCGGTAAATGCGATTGTGCATTTACGTAGCTCCGTAGGAGCCTAGTAATGCTTTAAAAGTTACCGTGGTTGTTGTTCTCACCGACCACAGCAAGAACAATGTAATACAGTCATAGGACATGATGGCGTCTCGAATGGTGTAAGGGACCAGGTGCATAAGAACAAAGCTGGCAGAACTTACATCATAACAGCCTAGGCCGGTAGACCAGGACCTTTCAGGGTGTTCCTAAAGAATCACCGAACAGACCACGTAGGTCTAAAAAGATCTGCCAGGCGTAAAGTAACAACGATTCAACAGCTATTAATCTGTCATCATGATAAAAAAAATATTCTTCCTGGTTATCTGCGTTGTACAATTTCTCGCAGCTTGCCATTCCACCAGGCAGTCGACAAAATCATCCGCTAACCCAGGCGTGCTCAACCTGTCATCCATCGACCCCGGGCGATACGACTCTACCTGGTGGAACCGTGCACCTTACAGACTGGTGCAAACCAACCTGCGCGAGATCGATGCCACTATGGATGTTAACGCCTATGTACAGTCGATGGTGGACGCTTCGGCAAGCATCGTCCTGATCAACGTTGGGGGCATTGTCGCCAACTACCCCACCAAACTCCCCTATCACTTCAAAAACACTTTCATGAAAGGTGACCTGGTCGGCGATTTGATCAAAGGGCTCCATTCAAAAGGAATTAAAGTGATCGGACGTTTCGATTTTAGCAAGATCAACGAGAAGTTTGCCGCTCAAAAACCCGAATGGCTGTACGTTTCTACTGCCGGCAACAATGTAAATTACAACGGCCAGGTGCATACCTGTCCGAACGGCGGCTACCAGCAGGAATATAGCATGGAAATTTTAAAAGAGGCCATCACAGCCTATCCCCTTGATGGTATCTTTTTTAATATGATTGGTTATACCACTTCGGATTATAGCGGTAACTATTACGGAATCTGTCAATGCCAGAATTGTAAAAAAAGATTCCTCGACTCTACCGGGCATACCCTGCCGGTTAAAACAGATATGAACGACCCGGTGTTCAGGGAGTACAATGCATTTAAAAAAACAACCGCTGACAAACTTTTCAACCAAATTGGAAATCATATTAAAACGCTGAACCCGAAAATTATGATCAATACCTACGCCGATGCAGGCGTGGATATGATCGCCAGCGAATCCGGTGCCGAACTTACACCCGAATACGAATGGAACTATTCGGCAACGGACAATGTCAAGCGCGTTCTTGGATCATATAAAGACAGATCGCCCGGTAATCTACTTATCTATTTCCAGGCGATAGGTTATCGTCATGTCGGCACTTCTCCGAACATGGCCAAAGTATGGATGCTTGAAAATATGCTGCATGGCGCACCCCTTGGTTTTGTGGTAGTAGGCACCTTGGTCAATTACGAAGACCGGGTTTTTATGCCGACGCTGAACAACCTGTACGGGTTTCATAAAAACAATGAAAAACTTTTCACCAACCTGCAGGCCGTTAACAACATCGCGTTGATAAGAGGCTCCAGCGCTGAATACGAAGGATTGATAAAACTGCTCACGGAAGAACATATCATGTTCGACATTGTTGACCCTTCTGCAATCGGTTCCGGCAGACTGCCAAGAAGCCTGGATAGTTATGAGGCGCTGATTCTTGGCGACCTCAGCAATATGGATGATCGCCTCATTGCCATCCTGGACAACTACGTAAAGAGCGGCGGAAAGATATTGTCAACAGGTTTTACTTCCACGAAAGATGCGTCCGGAAAACCGATGAACAGCATCCGCATGCAGTCATTTGGCATCAACCCGAATTTTGAAACATTCAAGCAGGCAAAATCAACCTACCTCAAAATTTCAGATACCGACAAAGCATCGCTTGGTCAAAAGGAATTCAGCGATTTTAGTATCATGATGCTTTATTCAGATTTTCTTCAATGCAAGCCCGCTGCAGGGGCGAAGGGCTATATGAAATTTCTGCCCGCTACACGGTTTGGCCCTCCCGAAAAAGCTTATTTCACCGCTGAAAACCTGACAGAATTTCCCGGCCTGGTTTCCAATGTTTACGGTGCAGGAAAGTCGGTTTATATTCCGTGGGAACTCGGTGCGCAATATTTAATGAAGGGCCATTATATGCACCGGGTACTATTTCTATCTGCGTTGCAAAACCTGTTGAAAGTGGAAAAAACCGTGGTGACAGACGCATCCCCGCTCATTGAAATTACACACCTAGCAAACCGGAACGGTGCTTTTGAATGGCTGGGCATGATCAATCACTCAGGACAGATCGGCGGTTCTTTACGTGAACCTGTTATCATTCACAACACCAAAATTAAGTTCAAGCCAGCCAAGCCCATCAAAGAACTGAGCCTGATGAGGGCAGGTGTTGCATTGTCTTTCAAACAGGAAGCAGGATGGGTTGAATGCACGGTTCCGCAATTGGCCGACTTCGACATGCTGGTTTGCCTGTACAAATAATTACTAACGTCCATGTAAAACCGAAAC
>JBBJOD010000329.1:0-5959 GCA_037721715.1 Chitinophagaceae bacterium
TTTTCGTTGTGCTATGCCTAGAGTGGGAAGTCCTGAAGGCAATGGCAGAAAGACGGGCATCAACTTTAAAGTAAGAAGACAAAATTCAAGGAAGAAATAATCAATAGTTTTGAGTCTGTTAAAGCCATCCTGCAAAGGGTGGCTTTTTGTTTTAACGGCAGTGCCTGTTTTATAAAAACGGAAACCCGACAGTTGTTAATAGATAGGAGAAGGTACGGGAAGATTACTCTCGGGTTGTTTCGAGGAGCAGGTTATTCAATTGGTGCTATAAACTTGTAGTCTCGAAGACCAACCGGTCTAAATTTTTAATATCTTCCCTCTTCAAATAGACATCAATGTCCTCGGCTATCCATACAACAAATTATTATAACACATTTATAGAAGTAGCAGAAGATTGCCCGGTTACCGTTGCAGAAAAACCGCCCGCAAAAGAATATGGAAGAACGGTAGCCAGTATTCAATTTGATTTGATTTCCGGCCACCCCTACCAGTTTAGTTCCGATGATGTGGTTTTCAGTGTCTTTTTCGAGAAAAATAATTTAAATGAGGATAAAATAACTTCTCAAAGGGAAAAGTTTTTTTCAAAAGGGCAGCCTTGTCTGCGTTCGTCTCCCTTAACAAAACGCTATGGCTGGGGGGTGCATAGCAATGCAGACGGCAAAATAGCTATCTATGACCTGGCATCAGAAGAATATAAAAAGTATTCAACTGATAAAAGCCTGCAACATGTGAAAGCCATGCGCTCTAAACGCGTTTCATAACGCAAGGGAGATCACAATCAAAAAAGGAAACATTTCTACCGGGTAAAGAGCTTTTACAATGAAAGGCTTACCTTTTTACCAGTTTTAACGGCCAAATAAATGGCGTCTATTATCTTAAGGTCTTTAAGCGCTTCTTCCCCATTTACCGGAAGAACCGGTTGTTTTCCTTCTAATATTATTCCGGACATTTCATCCATTTGTACTGTTTGATGGGTTTTATGCGGCTGATCTAATTCGCCTTTGTTCGTACGGCCCTTTATAGGGCCATATCCGGTAGAAGGCTGCAACTCTGCAAAACCTTTCTCCGCATTCAAAAAAAAGCGATCGAGGTTATTCATGCTGTAGGTAGATAGACAGGAGGCCACTGCGCCGCTGGCAAAGCCTAGTTGGAACTGGATGGTTTCATCCACTCCTTCTTTAAATTTCTCTTTATCGGTCTTGGTTTCCTCGGCTGTTACCCAAACCGGCTCTTCGCCCACCATATAACGAGAACCATTGATAGCGTATATGCCAATGTCCATTAAAGAGCCGCCCCCCGCCAGTTGCCTGTTTAAACGCCATTGCTTAGGATCACCTATTTTAAAACCGCACAAACCCTGGAAAAAAAGGACCTTCCCCAGTTCGCCGTCTTTTCGCATTCTTATAATCTCAAGTGTCTTCGGCTCAAAATGCATCCGGTAACCAACAAGCAATTTTACATTTGCTTTTTTACAGGCATCAATCATCTCCTGCCCTTCTTTGGCATTAAGGGCCATCGGTTTTTCACAGATCACGTGCTTGCCCGCTTTCGCAACGCGAATAGCCTGTTCCCTATGAAGGCCATTGGGTGTGATGATGTACACCGCATCTATATCCGGGTTGTCTTTTATCTGGTTGTAGTTCTGGTAGTTATAACAATTCTTTTCCGGTATGTTATATTTGGATTGCCAGTCTTTTATTTTTGCAGGCGTTCCACTTATGGCTCCTACCAATTTTGCTTTTGTACAGGTTTGCATGGCATCAGCTACGCGTGATCCATAACTTCCCAGTCCAAGTATGGCTACCCGAAGCATTGGTCCCTGGTAGAGTTGCGTATCATTATCTTCCAGGTTGGCAAATCCCTGCCTGGGTAAGATAGCCAACGCACCCGAGGAAGCAGTTATTTTTTGCAAAAAATTTAGACGTGAATTCATATCAGCTTGTTTTGTATGTTAAATGTAAAGCAAGTCTGGCAGTATCTGTTGATGCATTCAGTTTTTTTATAAAGGCAGCGATAGGGTTGATTTTATCCTAATTCTTATCAGTATGTTGTCAAGATTAATGTAAGTTGAGTTTTGCATTATTTTATGGAACCATACGCCTTTCGAAGAACATATTACTGGAAATACGTTTATCCTTCTTTATTTTTGAAATATGAATATGGAGGATCTATATGAACTATATCTTGAAAATCCGTCCATTAAAACCGATACCCGGAACCTGGCGGTTGGAGACTTGTTTTTCGCTTTGAAAGGGCCCAACTTTAATGGCAACGCATTTGCGACACAGGCACTGGCCGCGGGCGCAACCTACGCGATTGTCGATGAAAAAGAATACCTGGATGGCCACCGGACGATACTTGTTGAAGACGTATTGACAAGCCTGCAACAATTGGCCAGGCATCACCGCCAGACTTTTAATATTCCCTTTTTGGCCATCACTGGCAGCAATGGCAAAACAACTACCAAGGAACTCATACACCAGGTGCTTTCGTCAACCTATAAAACATACACCACCCGCGGAAATCTTAACAACCAGATAGGTATCCCCCTGACGATCCTTGAGGTTAAAAGAGATGCAGAGCTTGCAGTAATTGAAATGGGAGCAAACCACCTTAAAGAGATTGAAAGCTATTGCCGGTATACACTTCCCACCCATGGTATTATCACAAACATTGGCAAAGCGCACCTTGAAGGCTTTGGCAGTACTGAAGGAGTAAGAAAAGGGAAAGGCGAACTATTTGACCATATTCGGGAACATCGGGGAACTGTTTTCGTAATGTGGGACTATGAATACCTGCGTGAATTGAGCCATGAAATTGATGCAATAAAATATGGAACCAAGGAGGGACAAATAACAGGCATGGTTAAACGAAATGATCCGTACCTGGAGGTGGAGGTTACTACAGGGCTCGATGTAAAGAACATAGGTACTCAACTAGTGGGTGAATACAACCTGCCGAACGTATTAGCGGCTATATCTGTGGGCAATTATTTTAAGATCCCTGGAGATGCAATAAAAGCTGCGATCGAGGCATACACACCTTCAAACAGCAGGTCACAAATGGTTGAAAGGGGTACGAACAAAATTATACTGGACGCCTACAATGCCAATCCTTCCAGTATGAAATCGGCTATTGATAATTTCGCCCACCTTCCCTGTGTTGAAAAAATTCTTATGTTAGGCGGAATGGCTGAGTTGGGTGCAGAAAGCCTGCAGGAACATCAAGCAATTATTGAGCAGGTCAGCAGGTTTCCATGGAAGCATGTCATCCTGGTTGGAGGAGATTTTCTTGCCGTACCCCATTCTTATCTTTCTTTCACTAACTCGGCAGAAGCGGGAACCTGGTTCAGGCAACAAAATCTTACAAATTCGTGCGTGTTGATAAAAGGATCGAGGAGCATCCGGATGGAGAAGATCCTGGAATAATAATGGGCAGTGCCGCCTGCAGACATGCATTTGAAATGTTGCCAACGTCAAACAGAAATGGTATTTTATACCAATTAATTTAACTTTGAAGTAAAATGATATGCCATGTCTACGAATGAAAAAAGGCCGGGATACATAATCAGTGTATTGACGAATAAATGCCCGCGCTGCCGGGAAGGCAATATCTATCCTGAACCAAATCCTTACAAGCTGAAGACGGTGGTAAAAATGAGTGACCAGTGCCCCTTGTGCGGACAACCTACAGAGATTGAAGTAGGTTTTTATTATGGCACCAGTTATGTTAGTTACGTCCTGGCGGTTGTATTATGTGCCGTTTCATTTATTTTATGGTGGCTGGTCATTGGCTTTTCATTTGAAGATTCCCGGTTTTTCTGGTGGATGGGTGTTAACGCCGTTTTACTGGTAGCACTTCAACCAGTCTTAATGCGGCTATCCAGAACATTATGGCTTTCCTGGTTTGTAAAGTATGATCCCCATTGGAAGGATAACGCTATTAATAAAGAGTCGCTCGAGAGAATTGTACCAGAACAAATGGGAAATTGGTGATTGGCTGTCAGCAATGAGCTGTAAACTTAAAGCCTTGCGGGTTATCAATTTAATCGCGAATAGATGTTTAACGGTACAACCTGGGAGGTCCTGATCTTCAGGCAGAAAGACTTTCGACAAAGGACCTGACAGGTTGTACTTACTGATAAATGTTCTTACTGCTTTTATTTTACTGCTTCTGCCCCGGCCGTTGCTACTGCATGGTCATTTTCAACGGTATTGCCTGATACCCCGATGGCCCCGATAATTTTGCCGCTTGTATCTTTGATGGGTACACCACCGGGAAAAGTGATCAATCCTCCGTTTGAATGTTCGATAGCGAAAAGTGATCCGCCAGGCTGTGATAACTGGCCTATATCTCCTGTAGGCATATCAAAGAAACGGGCTGTTTTCGCCTTTTTGATAGAGATGTCTAATGATCCCAGCCACGCACCATCCATTCTTACAAAGGCCGTTAAATTGGCGCCGGCGTCAACAACGGCTATGTTCATTTTTACCGCCAGCTCGTCTGCTTTTATTTTGGCTGCTTTAACAGCTGATTCCGCCTGATCTAATGTAATGCTCATATAATTATGTTTGATTTACTTTGATTCCATGCGCAATATACATACAGTGGCATTTAAAAAGCGACATGATTATCTAATAGTAGCTAATCGATAAACGCTTCACAATTTAAATCTGTCTTCCTGTATTAATAATATTTACCCCGTTGAAGCGCGAGGTGGCACAACCATGAGATACCGCGCTTACCTGTGACGGCTGCCCTTTTCCGTCAAAGAAGGAACCGCCCAGCCGATAATCGTTCTTATCACAGATGGCGCCGCAAGAATTCCAAAATTCACGCGTATTTGCCTGGTAGGCAGCATCTGTTACCAAACCCGCTATTTTACCATTTTTGATCTCATAGCAAAGTTGGCCGCTGAACTGAAAATTATACCTTTGCTGGTCGATGGAGTAAGAGTTCCTGCCAAAAAAATACAAGCCTTTCTCTATATCTTTTACGAGATCGTTTGCACTTAAGGGTGAGCTTCCCACCTGTAAGGATACATTGGGCATGCGTTGAAACTGCACGTTGCTCCAATGGTCAGCATAGCAACAGCCCTGGCTTTCATTCAACCCGATTATATGTGCCTGGTCGCGGGTGGTTTGGTAATTAACAATTATCCCGTCCTTTATGATCTCCCAACTTTTACACTTTACTCCTTCATCATCATAGCCCACTGCACCCAATGAGCCAAGCGCGGTTTTATCGGCCATAAAATTAACCAGCTTGTTTCCAAAATTGAACTTTTTTGATTCCCATTTATCAAGGGTTAAGAAACTGGTTCCTGCGTAATTGGCTTCATAGCCCAGCACCCTGTCAAGTTCGGTAGGATGACCTACCGATTCATGAATGGTTAAAAAGAGATTGGTCGGGTCAATGACCAGGTCATACTTACCTGGCGCTACCGGTTTTGCACTTAGCATCTCGGAGAGCTGCCTGGCGGCTGTCCTGGCGTCTTCGAGCATGTTATACCTGTTTTTATACAGCGTGAACATACCGGCTATTTCTTCGTTTTTTGATGGCACGAGGTATTCATAACCCAGACCCATAGGTGCACTTAAGGCGTTGCGTGATCTGAATTTACCCGACTTAGGGTCGATGGCAGTTACCGTAAAAGTAGGCCAGATGCGGTGGACGTCCTGGTCAATATATGAGCCTTCGGAGGATGCAAAATACTTTTGTTCATTTAACTGGAAAAGCGATGAATTGGCAAATTTGGCCCCGTTCTGCAGCGCGGTATCATTCACACCCAACAGCAGGTCGATTTTGTCTTTGATGGGTACTTCAAAGGCGTTTTTTTCGATAGGTGTTTTCCAGCTTACCTCGCCGAAACCTTTTTGACCGGCCAATTTTACGGGCGACATTAAAAGTTTTGAATTCACTTTTGCTATTTGTACAGCCGATGCCGCTGCTTTGGCAA
>JBBJOD010000330.1:0-5958 GCA_037721715.1 Chitinophagaceae bacterium
TGAACACAATATCAGGAGACGCTTTTATTTTTCTAATCCTGAGTCACAATACCATAAAAGACTGATTGATCTTTCGCTTTTTCAACCGGGTTCAAGAAATGCGTTAAAAGATACTACCAATTATATTTATCCTTTCGTAATGAAGGTTTGGGAGCCCGTGGTTGAAGTGAAGAAAGGCACCGATCCAAACCGCGGCGGTGGCGGAATTGTTCATACGGATTTTTATGTAATGCGCCTGGCTGAAACCTATCTTTTACGTGCGGAGGCTTATGTTGGCTTAGCAAATAAAAACCTGGCCGCGGCTGATATAAATGTAGTCAGGAACAGGGCAAAAGCAACGCCGGTATTACCTGCGAATGTGGATATAGATTATGTACTTGACGAACGCGTAAGAGAACTATATGCTGAAGAAATGCGGATGATAACATTACTACGGATGGGCAAACTTATCGAAAGAACCCGGAAATATAATGATAATCCCATGCAGCCCGGCGCAAATATCCAGGATTATAACAACCTGTGGCCTATTCCCCAACAGCAGATCGATCTAAACCGTGATGTAAAGTGGGAGCAAAATCCCGGTTATTGAGAAGTGACAACATTGATGAAAATTTAAAAGTCAAGTATGGAAAATTATTTAAACCGTCGTGATTTTGTAAAAAAGGCAGCGGTAGGAAGTATCGGTCTCAGCCTGTTAGGTAATGTAACCTGTTTATATGGAAACAGTAGTGTTGCTCCCGGGAAAAGAGTTGGAATTATCGGGCTTGACACTTCACACGTTACTGCTGTTACCAACAGTCTGAATATCCCTAAAGAAGGTGTTAATTGGGGTGGTTATAAAGTAGTGGCTGCTTATCCAACAAAAGGCAGCTCAGATATGAAGGAAAGTATAGGCAGGCTCGAAGGCTTCACCGAAAAAGTAAAAGGCATGGGCGTGGAGATGGTTGATTCCATAGAAGACCTGCTCAAAAAAGTGGATGTAGTACTTCTGGAATCAGTTGATGGACGAAGACATTTAGCGGAAGCGTTGCCGGTGTTGAAAGCAGGAAAGCGAATGTTTATCGATAAGCCCATCGCGGCTTCCCTGGCAGATGCCATGGCTATTTTCGATGCCTCGGAAAAGTATAAGGTGCCCATCTTTACAGCCTCTTCCTTAAGGTACATTACAGGGGCCAAAGAAATAGCGGAGGGAAAAATTGGAAAAGTTTTTGGTGCCGATTCATATGGTAACTGTTATATCGAACCTCATCATCCAGATCTTTTTTATTATGGCATTCATGGAGTAGAAATGCTGTATGCGCTAATGGGCACAGGGTGTAAAAGTGTAGTACGTGTTCATAAAGATACCACGGATGTAGTTGTGGGCACATGGCGGGATGATCGTATCGGCACTTTTAGGGGAACTCGTTCCGGCACTGGGAAAATGGGTGCCACCGTCTTCGGAGAAAAAGGCATAGAGGTTCTTGATAAAAGTTTGGGATATGACCCGTTATGGGTTAAAATCATCGAGTTTTTCGATACCGGGAAAGTGCCGGTAAGTCCTGAAGAAACTTTAGAAGTGCTCGCATTTATGGAAGCTGCTGATGAAAGTAAAATTAAAGGAGGTATTTCGGTAGACCTGGAAACGGTAGTTCAACGAGCAAAGAGAAAAATGCAAAACACCTGAGTTGCCCGTTGTCGACTATACTTGGTAGAATTCGAATGCCATTATTACAATAGGGTTGCAGGGTTGTTTGGCTCCTTTATTCTCTCTAAACTCAGTCCCATTTAAAATGAAATATTCAAAGAAGGTCGCGCTATTGCTTGTTTATATTGTTAATTTCATATTCAGCGTAGATGGGCAGAATACAAAAGTACCCGGGCCAGTTGAGGGTGCAACCGCAATTTGGAAACAGGTTTCCCCCTTTTTTGTACCTCCAAACGAGTACAAAGATAAATACGGGTTGTTCCGTTCGCCTTTAAAATTTTATAATGGGAAACCGGTAAGAACCGCAAACGATTGGAAAGCAAGAAGGAAAGAAATATTGGATCAATGGAATAAAATGATGGGGGAATGGCCGCGTTTACTCGAAGACCAGCAGATGAAAAAGATTGATAGTGTGCAGCGGGATGGGTTTACGCAATATTCCATAAGGTTTCATTGGACTCCAAATGAAGAAACAAAGGGTTACCTGTTAGTTCCCTATGGCAAGGGTAAGAAGCCAGCTGTTATTACGGTTTTCTATGAACCGGAGACGGCTGTTGGATTAGGAAAATCTGAACGAACAAGAACTACCAGCGACTTTGCTTACCAATTGGCAAAAAGAGGTTTTGTAACCCTTTCAATTGGAACAACTGAAGCTACGAAAGCGAGCACTTACTCCTTGTATTATCCAGGCATTGAAAATGCACAGGTAGAGCCGTTATCAATGTTGGGTTGTGCGGCGGCGAATGCCTGGTATGTGCTTTCGAAAGTGCCTGAGGTGGATTCTTCAAGAATCGGTATTATGGGCCTTTCATTTGGTGGTAAATGGGCCATGTTTGCCTCTTGCCTGTTCGACAGGTTTGCCTGTGCAGTTTGGTCAGACGGGGGGATTGTTTTTGATGAAACCAGGGAAGCAGTCAACTATTGGGAACCCTGGTATTTAGGTTATCATCCAAAGCCGTGGCGGAAAAGGGGGATGATCACGAAACAGAATCCAGCGAATGGATCATATTTAAAACTCGTTGCAGAAGGTTACAATCTTCATGAGTTACATGCATTGATGGCCCCGCGCCCATTTCTTGTTTCTGGTGGCTCGGAAGATACGAGAGAACGTTGGGTTCCCTTGAACCACACTATAGCTGTAAATAATCTGCTTGGATATCAAAACCGCGTGGCTATGACGAATGACCGGCAACAGCATTTACCAACGCCTGAATCGAATGAGAAAGCCTATTTATTTTTTGATTATTTTTTAAAGTATAAAGGTATTGCCATTCACGTTCCGGCGCTTAATCAATAAAACGCGCACAGTAATAAATGTTGTATAGGGATTGTATATTGCAAGAGTGTTTGCCGGAAACAGGTTTACCATCAAATGTTTGCGGAAGCTAGTTGTCCATATTTAGAACAAGTATATAAAACCTAATGAAAATCATATCGTTCTCATTTCTTGTCTTCAGTTTACTTGCAGAATTAAGAGGTCAAAACCTAAACTCACCAGATTTTGTATCGGCAGCTATTTGGAAAAATATTTCACCTTTTTTCTCACCTCCCATTGAATTTAAGGGTAAATACGCTCCCTATCGTTCACTCTTAAAGTTTTATGATGGCAAGATGGTAAAAACGGCAAAGGATTGGAAGCAAAGACGCGAAGAAATTCTTACTAAATGGAACAGGATGATGGGTGAGTGGCCGGCCTTATTAAAAGATCAGCAGATGGAATTTTTGGATTCAACAAGACGGGAAGGGTTTACTCAATTTCGAATAAGGTTTAAATGGACACCAGACGAAGAAACAGAAGGTTATCTTTTGGTGCCGGATGGTAATGAGAAAAAGCCTGCCGTAATCACAGTTTATTACGAACCAGAAACGGCTATAGGTTTCGGCGATTCGCTTCACCCTGATCGTGATTTCGCTTACCAACTGACAAAAAGAGGATTTATTACGTTGTCGATTGGAACGTCTCAAGGCACAAAAGAAAAAACTTATACGCTATACTATCCAACCATCGAAAATGCACGGGTTGAACCTTTATCTATGCTGGCTTGCGCCGCGGCGAATGCCTGGTATGTGCTATCTAAATTACCAATAGTAGACTCTACCCGCATCGGCATAATGGGACATTCATATGGAGGTAAATGGGCGATGTTTGCTTCATGCTTATTTGAGAAATTCGCCTGTTCGGTATGGTCGGATCCGGGGATAGTATTTGACGAAACTGAAGAAGCAGTTAACTATTGGGAACCCTGGTACCTAGGTTATCATCCTAAGCCCTGGCGCAAAAGGGGAATGATTACCAAGGAAAATCCGGTTAAAGGACTGTACCCGAGACTTGTGGCTGGCGGTTATGACCTGCACGAATTACATGCATTGATGGCACCGCGCCCGTTTCTTGTTTCCGGAGGCTCGGGAGATAGACCCAAACGCTGGATCCCTTTGAACCACAGTATTGAAGTGAATAAATTACTGGGCTACAAGAACAGGGTTGCCATGACAAACCGCCCCGCACATTCACCCACTGCTGAATCTAACGGGCAAGCTTACATGTTCTTTGAGTACTTTTTAAAATATAGTCATCTTCATGAAAGTCCGGCATTTTGAGAACATGATAGAAAACGGTAAAGTAAAGAGTTGATCAAAATAGGTAGTTCCGAGCAACAGGGATTGTATTTTCAACAAAATGCATTTCAAGCTACAAGGAGAAGGGTTGAAGAAAAATGAGTGTTGAGCCTTGATAGCAGCCGTGCCTTGACAAACGCCAAAGGGTTTCTTTTTGGGGCACAGTCAGGTTTATAACAGGAATCAATTATTTTATAACTGTCAAAATAATTAATTTGGAAGATTCAAGAAGAGGGTTTATTAAAAATACTGTGAAGGCTGCTGCAGCGGTTTCCCTGGGTGGTATCCTTCCCGGATTCAGCGCTAAAAGTTACGCCAGTATAAAAGGTGCAAATGAACGCATAATGGTGGCCAGCATGGGAGTGAATAGCCGTGGCTTTGCAGTGGGTAAAAATTTTGCTAATCAGGCTAACTGTGAAGTGCTATATGCTTGTGATGTAGATTCAAGAGCTGCAAATAAATATATAGCTGCTATTGAAAAAATTTCAAATAAACCGCCGAAAGCGCAACCAGATTTTAGAAGAGCACTTGAAGACAAGCAACTTGATGTTCTAATAGTGGCATCCCCTGACCACTGGCATGCTCCAGCGGCGATCCTTGCCTGCAAAGCCGGAAAGCATGTGTATCTGGAAAAACCTTGCAGTCATAACCCTCATGAAGGGGAACTTGTAATAGCAGCAGCAAAAAAGTACGATCGTATCCTGCAAATGGGAAATCAAAGACGCTCCTGGCCAAACGTCGTAGCTGCTATCGCTGAGCTGAAGGCAGGAGTAATTGGCAGGCCTTATTTTGCGAAGACATGGTACACCAATAACAGGCCTTCAATCGGAATTGGTAAAGAGGTGCCAGTGCCTGATTGGCTGAACTATGATTTGTGGCAGGGGCCATCACCCCGTACAGCTTATAAGGATAATATAATCCATTACAATTGGCATTGGTTCTGGAACTGGGGCACAGGAGAAGCTTTGAACAATGGAACACATATGGTAGACCTTGCTAGATGGGGACTAGGTGTAGATTATCCCGTGCGGGTTAGCTCGAATGGAGGCCGTTACCGCTACCAGGATGATTGGCAAACACCAGACACACAGGTTATTAATATAGAGTTTGCCAATAATTCTTTCATAACATGGGAAGGCCGTAGCTGTAATGGTCGTACGATTGAAGGTGGTAGTGTCGGCGTTATGTTTTACGGTGAAACAGGTTCTTTGTTGATAGGGGGAGGAAATGCTTACACTATTTATGATTTGGATAATAAAGTAGTGAAAGATATTAAGAATGATCAAAAGATAGATCCCCGAAATCTCGCCAATCCCGCGGAGAATCTGGACTCACTGCACATTAGAAACTTATTTGATGGGATACGTAAAGGCGTTAAGGTAAATTCAGATATAGTCAGTGGGCATCAAAGCACCTTGCTTGTCCAGTTAGGCAATATTGCACTGCGATCGGGCTACTCGTTAGATATTGATCCTAAAAATGGACATATTCTAAATAATAAAGACGCCACAAAATATTGGAAAAGAGAATATCAACCTGGTTGGGAGCCGTCAGTTTGATGCTGAATCTTACATAGGTTTCTGGACGACGGCCCTCGGTGCATTTATATTTATACCCGCTGCTATGACAAGGACCTACGAAATATTCCTGCTGGG
>JBBJOD010000331.1:0-5953 GCA_037721715.1 Chitinophagaceae bacterium
AGTAAAGATTTGGAAAGAATTCATTAATTTATTCCGGACAACCATCATTAATTAAGTTAATAAATATTTGCAGGCATATCCGGGGAAAACAAACCATTTCTATGAAGCAGGCGAAATTTCATGATCGAAGCCCGCCATAGAGACTTTATAAGCCAAACATCAACTCTTAAAGATCTACAGTTAATTCTACTTTATCAAATATGATGAGTCTTTATTTTTTGATAATTGGGTTTGTTTTTTTTGATGCTGCTTGAATATCTGCTCCATTACTTGCTTATGGATTATTCTCTTTTTAGAATAGACATTCAACATAATTTCTCTTACATCGTATCACCAATTTTACGTTGCCTTCTTTTACCCTGGCTGCCCCTTGGTGTTTGCACTACATGAGTGGCTGGTATCTGCCCCGGCCTTGCAGCTATCGTTGGCACACGTACCCCACCTTTCCACAAATCATGTTTTATTCCATCAAAGGGCATGAAATTATTGAAAAAGTTAGCCGCATAGTCCTCTTTCAGGTACGATTCTATCGAAGGGCCCTTGTTAGTCGCATCGCCACTATAAGCGAATTGCCTGCGCGTTCAGATTGCATTTCATGTGGGCAAATGAAAGGTTTTTATTTCCAGCTTCCTGTTACCAGATGATCCGGGAGTATGCGTTCAAAACCCGCTTTTCATTCATACAACATATTATAAATGTTAATATTTCAATCAAGTTTTGTAAATTGTATAATTATTAAAAGTACCACAGGAAATCCGACCTGATCTTTTATCAATTTGATCCCTACTCTTTATACTTGGCTTAATGGATGTCGCTCATTTTATAACAAAGAGATACCTGGATGAGCTTAGTAAAAAAAAATAACCCGGGTGCATGCCTCTGTCAAACGGGTATGTTTTTCACCTTTTAAATAAATCATTGCCCTTAATTAGAATACGTACATGGGTCGGATATACTAGTTACCCACATATGATGTAGCCGGTCGTAGCCGAATAGAATGCAAGCGTTTGTTAAGTATGGCTTTTAAATTTAATTTTGTTTCAATTAAATGATTTAAAATAGCTTAGTTCACGGCACAAGTCTGTTAATTTGCTTACCATGAGATCGTCTTACCTATCTGCTATTAAATTGTTCATGGCTGTTATCTTGATTAATTTGATAGGCCCCGCTACTGCCCAGGAATTTAATTACCTGATTAAGCATATAACTATCGAAGAAGGATTGTCTCACACAGATGCAACTACTATTGTACAGGATAAAACGGGATTTATATGGGTTGGCACTTTGTACGGTTTGAATAAATTCGATGGATACGAGTTAGAGAGCTTCTATAATCGCAGTCACCCTAAAGCGAATGCCTACATCAATCGAATCAGCAAGATCATTGTAGATAATGCCGGTTCTAAATTGTGGATTGGCACAGAAGCAGGTCTTGATTGTTTTAATCTTAAAACTGAAACTTATGAAGAAATTGGCATTGCTGATACGCAAGCGCTGATATCACTGGGAAAGCCAATTTCAAACTTACTACTCACACGAAAAGACATGCTGTTTTATACCAATACCTCTGGAAAGATTAATGTCAGCAAAATTAATGCAGCCGGTAAACTCACCGGGTATTCATTACCAATCATTGAAAAAGAAAAACTTGTTTGTCTGGCAATGGCTGAAGATAAAAAGGGCAATGTATGGTTGGCAACAGACCTGGGATTTTATGTTTACAATGCATCTGGAGAGTTTCTTGCGCACTTCGATAATCTTATGGCTCCAGCGAAAATGATTGATATTAAGAGTATGCAGACTGGTAACGGCAATAACCTGTTAGTTGGTATGGTAAATGGATTCTTGATATTAGAACTGGATGCTGTGTATTCAAATAAAAATATAAACAATAAATCAGTCAGGCAGAAATGGGTGCCGCTGGATCAGTTTCATGCAAAAACATTTTTATCAGGCAAAGGCAGCACAAACATATCTTGTATCCGGGAACAATCAAATGAAACCTATTGGGTGGGCACTAATAACGGGCTTTTCCAGATTTCCAGATTGCAGGATGGAACATACCAGTACAATGGTTTACAGGCAGCTGAATGGAACAACAAATCTAACATAACATCAAACCGTATAACAAGCCTGTATAAAGATAAGTCGGGTTGTCTATGGATCTCCACTGCATGGGGAGGTGTAAACATGATCGACCTGAACCAGAAAAGGTTTATGTCTTTAAGAAAAGATCCTTTGAAAACAAATTCACTTTCAGGTAATTATGTACGATCGTTGCTCGAAGACGATAAGGGCGATCTTTGGATCGGTACCCAGTCAGATGGCTTGAACTATTATAATTTTGCTACCGGGGTATTTAAGAATTTTGTTCATGATCCCAATAATCCCGCCGGGCTTAGCAGTAATAGTATCTTATCATTGGCTAAAGACAGCTATGGCAGATTATGGATAGGCACCTACAACGGAATTAATATCCTGTGGGCAAATGGAGTATTTGAAAAAATATCATTGAACCCGGGAGCGTCTAATAACAGTATCAATAATCAGGTAGTGTCTTTAACAATCGACATTTATGGGCAAGTCTGGGCAGGCACCTGGGATAATGGACTTAACCGGATAAAATACAATGGGAAAGGCAATTATCAAATAGAAAATATTCGTATTTCAGGTAACCAGTCATACTCAATATCTTCAAACAGGGTAACTTATGTTTACACAGACGGTAAAACACCCGAAGTGCTGATCGGCACTGACAAAGGTCTTGACCAGGTTATTATCGAAAAAAATGGAAGCATCAAAAATATTCATCATTATACGAGTAATGACAAGAAAGGCGCAGACCTGAGCTCATCATATGTATGGCCAATCTTACGCGAAAATGATAGTACTATTTGGGCCGGCACGCTGGGAAGCGGTGGAATTAATAAACTGATTCTAAATAAAAATGGAGGCTACACTGTAAAACAGTATACGCAATACAACGGCATACCGATCTATGATATTGAGGGCATGCTTATGGATAACAGCGGTAAACTATGGCTTGGTGGTAAAAACCTAATGACATTTGATCCCGTAAAAGAAAAGTTCGACGTGTTTGGCGCGAATGATGGATTTCAACTAAGCAGTTTTAAAAACGGCTCTGCACATAAAGGAAAGAAGAAACTATATTTTGGCGGTATTAACGGTGTAACCTATTTCAACCCTGACAGCATAAAAGAAAATAGCAGTAACCCTCCCATTGTTCTAACAAATCTGATTGTTGGTAACAAACAGGTACATGTCAACAAGTCTATGGCTAACAAAGCTATTTTGCAAAATGCAATAACTTATACCAACTCCATTAAGCTTAATTATCTTGAAAATAACTTTGCTATCAAGTTTGCGGCTTTGTATTTTCCGAATCCAGACAGGTGCCGGTACCGGTATAAGTTAGTGGGCTATAATGATAACTGGGTGTATGTGAACGCTTCGCTACGTACCGCATATTTCAGCAATTTGAATTACGGCAAATATTATTTTGTAGTTCAAGCTTCTGCTAATAATGATGAATGGATACCTACACGAGCCCAACTTCAGATACAGGTTTTGCCTCCCTGGTGGAAAACCACGACCGCTTACATCAGTTATTTCATTTTATATGTAATGGTAATACTGGCGGTGTATTATTATAAAGCAAGGATGTTCAGATTAAGGAAAGACTTGCAGCTGCATGTTATGGAAAAACAGAAAAAAGAGGAATTGCACCAGTTGCGCCTGCAGTTTTTTACAAATATTTCTCATGAGTTCAGAACCCCGCTGACCCTTATTTCAGGTCCAACCGAAAGAATGCTGAACGAAAACATACCCGCGGTTCAGCAAAGAAACTTTCTGCAGCTCATCAATAACAACACGAAGCGGTTGCTTGCTCTTATCAATGAGTTAATGGACTTCAGGCAGGTTGAATCTCAAAGCATTAAACTTAAAGCGGTTAAGGGCGATATCAATGAATTTATAAAGTCGATATCCTACGAATTCGAAGAATTAGCCATCCGGAAAAATATATGGTATACTATTAAAGCGAATAAGCCAGTGAATGATATCTGGTTTGATGAACGAGTACTTGAAAAGATCATGATTAACCTGATTTCTAACGCTTTTAAATATACAGCAAATGGTGAAAGCATTGAGGTGGAGCTTCTGACCGATTTGAACCAGTTCAATACTGTCTTCACAACTGAATATAGCATTAAGCCAGACAAAATCGCTGAAAAATATGCCTGGATTAAAATTTCTGATTCCGGTATAGGAATCTCCAGTTCCTCTATAGGCAGTATTTTCGACCGTTATTACCGCATACAGGAATCGGATCAGGATAAACACCTGGGTTCAGGGGTAGGTTTAGCCTTGGTGCGATCATTGGCTCTTCAACATTATTTCGAGATCAGGGTATACAGCGAACGCAATAAGGGCACACTGTTTTTAATCGGGCTTCCCTATGGAAAAGAGATATATGGAGAGGAAGAAATTGCTACGGACGACGAATACCAACGGGAACCCAATAGCATTGCTGCATATATCAAAGACTTGAATTTTTCAATGGAAGAAAGAGACGAGGAGCCGGGCAGGAATAACACTGATGCCAAAAAGTGCAGGATCCTGATTGCTGAAGACAATAATGACATGAGAGCTTTTATTCATGATAGCCTCGTGGACGATTATGAAATTATTCTTGCCGTTAACGGCGAGGAGGCTTTGGAAAAAACAAGGAAGTTTTTACCTGAGCTTATTATCAGCGACCTGGTAATGCCTAAAAAAAATGGTATTGAGTTTTGTACGGATGTAAAAAAAGAGGTATCCATCAATCATATTCCTTTTATCCTTATCACAGCGATGCCTTCAGCAGAAACCCAGTTGGAAAGCGCGGAATATGGGGCGGATATATATTTCCCGAAACCTTTCAGTATGAAACTGTTACAAGTTACTGTGAAGAACATTATTGAAGCCCGTATTCGGATAAAGGAAAGGTATTCAAAAGATGTTTACGCAGAAACGCGGGATTTGGTTCAGAATAATGATGAAAAAAAGTTTATTGACTCGCTTATCACCATTATTGAGGAAAATTTAGATAATGCCGACCTGGAAATAGACTGGATAACGCGGCAAATGGGTATAAGCCGGACTAATCTCTACAACAAGATCAAAAGTATTACAGGGCAAACGTTGGGTGAATTCATACTCATGTTGCGATTGAAAAAAGCTGCTAAGATATTGGCAACGGAAGATGTGACAGCACTGGAAACCATGTACAAAGTCGGCATTCAAAGCCAGTCCTACTTTATCAAATCGTTTAAAAAGGAATTTGGCAAAACACCTTTTGCTTTCCAGCAGGAGCATAAAAGGGGGCATGAGGTGTGAGGGGGGCGGCTACCAGACACTTTGTTATTCTCATTTACGCAGGCACAAGTCGTCCAACAGGCATTGCCTTATAATTAAACATACTTTAAGTAAGCCCGTTGGAACACTTGCGCCAGTTCTTAAACCTTAACGCATTCCTCTACGGCCATTGCGTTTCCTCCACTGCGGTCTTTGCGTTTACATAATAGTTTGGTCACTCATCCTTTGTTAACAACCTTTACCAGATATCTTTTAATGTGACCCTTTGATTTTGCTCTTTTTACGTATTTACGCCTGATTTTGTACAATACAGCTACTTTTTTCCACACTGGAGCAGCCACCCTTCCTCTGTTAACAACATCTTTGTATGGACGAAAGGGGGTACATTTTTTATTTCTTACTCTCGCCTCACGCAACCTTTTATAATAACTAAAAACGATTGAATTGAAAACCGCCTTCCTGAAAAAGTATAGCTTTTTAACGTTGACTGCTTTTTTGCTCTTCTTTGCATGCAAGGGGCCTTCCCGCAAAATGGATGTTGACAGAACCAAGCTGACAGATGAACAAAAACGCTTAC
>JBBJOD010000332.1:0-5944 GCA_037721715.1 Chitinophagaceae bacterium
ATTATGAAGAAGCATGCCAGCTTATAATACCTACTACAATAACTGCTACTTATAACAAATATGGTCAAAAGAATTTTGAGTCCTCAGTTTGGGGAAAAAAATTCGCACCTGAAAAAGAGCTAAGTAAGAAACAGCCTGATAAGGCCTCCTCCAGCAAACATAAAAAAATAAATCACCTATCAATAATAATTTTTTATATAATAAAAGGTCAATTGCAGTAACTAGGGAGGTTTGGCAAGAAAATTTATATATACCCTGTGAAATATATCATTAACTATTAAAATTGTATACATTATGAGTAACTCAAAAACGTTATTAGGATTCGTCGCCGGTGCGGCTGTAGGATCTATATTAGGAATTTTATTTGCACCCGATAAAGGAATCGAGACACGGAAAAAGATTTCTGAAACAGGAAATGATGTTACTGATTCTTTAAAGAGCAAATTTAATGACTTTATTGATGGTATAAAAGACACGTATCAGGGTGTTAAAGATGATGCCGAAGATATGGCAGACGAAGGTGCTTCTAAAATGAACACTTTCAAGAATGAAGCGCAGAGCTTTTAAATTTGAGGATAATTATTTAAGCTAATCATCTCCAAAACCGGCGATTCACATAAAAATATTAAGATGGAAACACCCAAAGAACACTTACAATCCTTATTTTCCAACACAAAAGAATACCTGGAGAACAAAACGGAATTGTGGAAATTGAAGTTCGTTGATAAAACTTCAGAAGCAATTTCTTCAATGGTGGAAAAAATAGTAATTGTATTTTTCGGGTTGATTTTTTTTATACTTTTCAACATAGCACTTGCCTTGTTGATAGGACATTGGCTGGGTAATAGTTTCTATGGTTTTTTCATTCTTGCAGGTTTTTATGGAATCGTCGGCTTGGTAATTCACATTTCGAGAGACAAAATTATCAAAACACCGATTACAAATAGCATCATCAATAAATTTCTAAAATAATTTGCATGCACAAAATTTCTAATGCCGCAGAATTGAAAGCAGCCATCAGAGAACTTGAGTTAAAGACCCAGCAACAAAAGCAAGCCTTGAAGACCAATGCTACATCTACCGCCAAAAGTTTCAACCCTGCAAATTTAGTAAGAACCGGTTTATTGAATGCGAAGGAAGTGGCAGAAAAACGGGATATACGTGCTACGGCATTAAATACTTTAATTGGACTGGGTACAGGGTATCTAAGCCGTAAACTCGTAGTCGGGAAATCGAGAAATATATTCAGAAGAACGATAGGAACCGCTGTACAGGCTGCTATGACAAAATTTATTTTTCGGAAACTTCCAGTATGGCAGCAGCAAACTGCCCGTTTAATAAACAATGTGAATACGAACAAGAAGATTAGCCAGTTTTAAAATCTCTACCAGATTTTGAAATAAATGAGTCATTGTTTTCGCTGCGGCAACTTGCCGCTGTTAAGTTGGCTAATACACCTATCAAGACTCTCTCTCCAATATGGGATATTTACGTTGTAAATGAATTTTATCTTCGTGGTGTCAAATACCGAATAGACGGGCCTTTTTGCCGGAGTGGGATATGCTGCCGTCGGAATAGGTATAATCTCACAACCACTCTTCAACGATTCCTTTATTGCTTCCGCGAAATTAAACCAGGTAATGATGCCTTCATTGCTATAATGATAAATGCCCGGAATCCAGTCGCCCGACAGTATAATATTCAATAGCAGGCTAGCAAGATCAGCAGCATAGGTAGGTGATCCATATTGATCATTTACAACACTTATCTTTTCACTCTTACCCATCAACCGGATCATTGTCTTTACAAAGTTGTTACCAAACTGTGAATAAACCCATGAGGTACGGATGATAATTGCTCCTTGATTATAGTTTACAACCATTTCTTCACCTCTTAATTTAGAAGCTCCATAGGTGTTGACCGGATCAAGCGGATCATCTTCTTTATAGGGCGCTGCCGACAAACCATTAAACACGTAATCGGTGGATATATGGATAAATTTTGTGTTGAAGGATTTACATACATCCGCGAGCAGACCTGCAGCCTGGCCGTTTACCAGGAAGGCTATTTCCTTTTCTGATTCAGCCCGGTCTACAGCAGTATATGCTGCACAATTAATAAGGAATTGGGGCTGGTGTGCCTTGAAGAAATTTTTGATGGATTCAGTTTCCTGGATAGCAAGATCTTCTTTTGTAAGAAATAAAAAATCTAAAGCAGGATATAGAACGGAAGAAGCCCGTATTTCATTACCTAACTGGCCATTGGCGCCTGTAACAATGATTTTCGGCTTGCTCATCTTAATTTTACAAAGGAAAACTAAAGTTAAAATTACTTTTATCCAGTGAAGGATTTATTAAATCTTTCGATGAAAGAATCATGTCCGTAGTTGGCAGTATCCAATTCAGGTTTAAAGACGGATCATTGTAAGCCAAACCCCCTTCGAAGTCTTTATAATAAAACTCATCGCATTTATAGGACACTTCTGCGAATGTACTAAGTACGGAATACCCGTGAGCAAAGCCTTTAGGCACCAATAACTGTTTTTTGTTATCGGCAGATAATTCGATAGTGAATGCTTTGCCAAAAGTGGGAGAACCTTTTCGCAAATCTACAGCCACATCCAGTATAACACCTGCTAACACGCGCACAAGCTTCGTTTGTGCCCTAGGGTTATTCTGGAAATGCAGCCCCCTAATTACGCCATATTGTGATCGTGCCTGGTTGTCCTGCACGAAATCGATATTGATGCTTTCCTGCTGAAAAGTTTTTTCATTATAGGATTCAAAAAAATACCCTCGGTCGTCAGCAAAGACAACTGGTTCAAAAATAAGGAGATCAGGTAATTCCGTTTTAACGAAAGGCATGTCTGTATTATTATCCCAGGTTCATTATTTTAATTAGTAGCCACTTCCTGAACCGTGAAACTAACATTTAAATTTCGTAATCTCATCGGCAAAACAAAATGTTACTCATCACCTTCGGTGGTACTGATCCTCATAATATTTTTGGTAGTTGCCGGTAGTTACATCATTTACCCAATCTTCATTCTGCAGGTACCAGTCAACAGTTTTTTCCAGGCCTTCTTCAAACCGCAGAGAAGGTTCCCATCCCAGCTCCTTATTTAATTTGGAAGCATCAATGGCATATCGCTGATCGTGACCAGCCCTGTCTTTCACATAGGATATCAGGGAAGCAGATTCACCCTCTTCCCGACCAAGTTTCTTATCCATTATCCGGCAAAGCAAATGCACCAGGTCAATATTTGTCCATTCGTTGAATCCGCCGATGTTGTACCTTTCGCCTATCTGTCCCTTATGAAAAAGAAGATCTATAGCGCTTGCATGATCTTCCACCCATAACCAGTCTCTTACATTTTCACCCTTGCCGTAAACAGGCAGGGGGCGGCAGTTTTTGATATTGTTTATCATTAGGGGAATTAATTTTTCCGGAAAATGGAAAGACCCATAGTTGTTAGAACAGTTACTCAGCATTACCGGCATTCCATAGGTATGATGGTAGGCCATTACAAAATGATCCGAGGAAGCTTTGGAAGCTGAATAGGGTGACCTGGGATCATAGCTGGTTGTTTCCGTGAAAAAACCTTCTTCACCCAAAGATCCATATACTTCGTCTGTAGATACATGATAAAACAATTTTCCTTCATACTGGTTGCTCCAGCATTTTCGAGCCGCATTCAGTAATATAGCCGTACCCAGTACATTGGTGCGAACAAAAGCCAATGGATCAACAATTGAACGGTCTACATGGCTTTCTGCCGCCAAGTGTATGACCGCATTGAATTGATACCGCTCAAACAGGTCGTTCATTTGCTGCTCGTGAGTGATATCTCCCTTCTCAAATATATAATTAGCCTCGTTTTCAATCTCCGTTAAATTCTGCAAATTTCCGGCGTATGTTAACGCATCAAGATTAACTATTTTATAGCCTGGATACTTGCGCACAAACAGACGAACTACATGTGAACCTATAAACCCGGCTCCACCGGTTATCATGATGGTTTTACTCATCTTAACAATTTGGTTTAAAACTTATGCTGAACAAGTACGCATTCAGCCGGTATCAACTCAACTTATTTTTACAAGGAAAGAGACGCATTTACAAAACCTGTGAGGCAGCCTGCGAATCACTTAAAAATCGCTTATTTTATGCTGTTGAATTCTTTGGGCAATTTTACCAATTCATCTTTTGGCAGAGATTTAAAGTACTCGTAAGTAATCTTCAGCCCTTCCTTTCTGTTGACCTTTGGAGTCCATCCTAAAATTTCCCTCGCCTTTGTTATATCAGGTTTCCGTTGTTTGGGATCATCTTTAGGCAATGGCTGGTATATAATTTTTTGATTGGTTCCGGTGAGGCTGATGATTTCTTCAGCAAATTCTTTTAATGATATTTCATCTGGGTTGCCGATGTTTACCGGCTCATGATAATCACTCATCAGTAAGCGGTAAATTCCCTCCACCAGGTCATCAACATAACAAAAGCTTCTTGTCTGGCTTCCATCTCCAAAAACTGTAAGGTCTTCTCCACGTAATGCCTGACCAATAAATGCCGGCAAAGCCCTTCCATCGTTCAGGCGCATCCGCGGTCCATACGTATTGAAGATACGTACTATCCTTGTCTGCAACCCGTGGAAGTTGTGATAGGCCATCGTAATGGCTTCCTGGAAACGCTTGGCTTCATCATATACCCCCCGGGGCCCTACCGGATTAACATTACCCCAATACTCTTCAGTTTGCGGATGAACAAGCGGATCACCATAAATCTCGGACGTTGACGCGATGAGCATCCTGGCCTGTTTTGATTTTGCCAGGCCCAGGCAGTTGTGGGTTCCTAACGAACCTACCTTCAGCGTTTGTATGGGTATCTTTAAATAATCAATCGGACTAGCGGGTGATGCAAAATGAAGGATGTAATCTAATGTTCCAGGAATGTAAATAAACTTAGATACATCATGGTGGTAAAATTCAAATTGTTCCAATTTGAACAGGTGCTCAATATTTTTGAGGTCCCCGGTAATGAGATTGTCCATACCGATCACAAAAAATCCTTCCCTGATAAAACGATCACACAGGTGAGAACCTAAAAAGCCGGCAGCACCGGTGATGAGTATCCTTTTTCTTTCCATAAGTATTTTTTAAAGGCCTGTAGAAGACGGCCTGCCAACGCTTTCGTAATAAAATCCCAACTCTTTAATCGCCGCTGTCTCAAACAGATTACGGCCATCAAAGATGGTTTTGCTTTTTAATATGGATACAATTTTCAGAAAATCTGGAGTGCGGAACTCATTCCATTCAGTTGCTATTACTAGCGCATCAGCTCCTTTCAGGGCCTCATACTGGCTTTCTGAATAATTAATTTTGTCGCCTATCAGGTTTTTAACATTTGGCATTGCTTCAGGATCAAAAGCAGTGATGGTGGCTCCTTCGGCTATTAATGCGTCAATCATATACAATGATGGAGCTTCCCGTATATCATCGGTATTGGGTTTGAAGGCCAAACCCCAAAAAGCAAAATGTTTACCCTTTAAATTGCCTTTGAAAAATCTTTTTATTTTGGGTATAAGATGCATTTTCTGGCGTTCATTTACATCCATTACGGCGTTGAGTATTTTAAAATCATATTGTACTTCGGACGAAGACTGAACCAATGCCTGCACATCTTTAGGGAAACAGCTTCCGCCGTAACCTATACCTGGAAATAAAAATCTCTTTCCAATGCGCTCATCGCTACCAATACCCCTGCGTACCATATCCACATCAGCCCCTAAACGCTCGCACAATTGCGAGATCTCGTTCATAAAGGAAATCTTCGTTGCAAGAAAAGAATTAGCGGCATACTTTGTAAGTTCTGCAGAGCGCTCGTCCATAAAGATTACGGGGTTACCCTGCCGCACAAAGGGTGCATACAGGTCGCCCATCACTTTCCT